>NZ_JAOCDF010000036.1:0-37592 GCF_029840775.1 Empedobacter sp. GD03865 | reverse complement strand
AAATAAATACATCAAAAAAAAACCTCATAATATACTATTATGAGGTTTTATATTTATTTAGGCGTTCGAGCGGGTTTTCCTCAATATCTTTTCTAATTGATAATTTAACTGAAATAAAAATACATCCAATTAGAAAAGGATACCGCTTCACCTCCTAACGCAAAGTCAATCAAAAATAATTTTTGTTCCTTTACTTATACTATCTTGCATAATAAAATCAATAATCTCTTGATTTATATTTTCTGATAATACAGAACGTTTTTTAAAAATTAATAAATCAGCATAAAATACTGGTGGATGAAAGACTAATTCTCCTGAAACTCGTATAAAAACATTAACGGTCTGATTAGAATAATTAATTAATATTTCTCCTCTAGAAACAATTGAATAAGTTATTTGTTTCATCAATTATTTCTTATTTGCAAAGTAATCTAAAAAATTATTTGGATCAGCACCTGTTCTTTCGTTTGAATTCAATGAATCAATTTTATGAATATCATCCAAAGAAAGTTCAAAGTCAAACAATAAAGAATTTTCTTTTATTCGTTCTGGATTTACACTTTTTGGAATTGTAGCTATCCCTTTTTGTAGATCCCATCTTAAAATAATTTGAGCAACAGACTTATTATATTTTTTAGCTAAACTTTTTAGTATTTCATTTTCTAACAATCTCCCTCTCATCAATGGAGCCCAAGCTTGGTAAGCAATTTGATGATCTTTACAATAATTAACCAATTCTTGTTGAATCAACCTTGGATGAAATTCATTCTGAACAACCATCGGTTTATAAACGCAATTCTTCTGAATTATTTCTAAATGATGTTGCAAACAGTTAGAAACTCCAATAGATTTTACTAAACCTTCTTCATATAAAAATTCTAAAGCTTTCCAAGATTCAATTAATTTATCAGCGACTGGCCAATGAATTAAATACAAATCAATATAATCTAAATTCAGGTTTTTAAGTGATTGATGAAAAGCATTAATTGTTTTATCATATCCCATATCATCTATCCAAACTTTTGTAGTAATAAATAATTCTGAACGATTGATTTTGTAAGAATTAATTGCTTTACCAACTCCTATTTCATTATTGTAATAAGATGCTGTATCTATAAGACGATAACCTTCATCTAAAGCTGAATGAATAGCAGTTATAACCTCATCACCTTCATTCGTTTTATAAACACCCAATCCTAAAATTGGTAAATGAAGACCATTATATAATTTTATTTTTGTGTCTATATCAATCATAATTTGAATTTACGAATGAATTTACAATAAATAAATCTCTTAAAAAACTAGAGACCTAAATATAAATAAGTATTAACACTCATACTTAAAGGTCTAACATCTAAAGACTGTTGTGTTACTCCCCCGTTAATAGATTCTGTTGTAGCAGAAACTGTATGACTATGATCTCCTGCATTTGATGTTTGATAAGTACCTGAAGTATCATCTGCAATATTTGTTAAATTACCATTTCTTGTCATCTCATAAGATGTATTTCCCCTATCTGTATAATTATGATTATGTGACCCTGCAACATTTGTAGAAGCTGATGCAGATAAAGTAACATTTGGAAGCTGACCTCTAGTAAGAGTTTTAGTATTAGAATTTGACAATCCTCCAAGCGTTGTATTATTCTGTACTAAATAAGCATTTGTTGCATCAGGTAAATTAGTAGAAAAACCTAAAACACTAGCTTGTGCTTGCTGAGTAGACATTAAACTACTTACTGAACGTCCGTCCAATTTAACCCAACCATTATGGTCACTAGTAATAAGGCTATACTTAATATCACCAGTTAAATTAGTTGCTACAGCAATTGTTTTCCATTCAGGTGAATTTGAAACACCATTTGATGTAAGTACCTGCACTACCTTGACTTGTAGCATTACCACCAACATTCAATTCATTAGTAACTTGTAAACTACCATTTACATGAAATGTTTTCTGAGGTGTTGAAGTATTAATACCAACCTGTGCAATTGCTATGTCCACAATTAGACTAGCAATCATAATTAATAATTGTTTTTTCATAAAGTTTTAATTATTTGTATTTCAAATTTATACAATTATGTATTATAGTTATTTAACTTTCTTTTTTTTCAGGAAAATAAATAAAAAAAGGGACTAATAAATAGTCCCTTTTATAATTAAATAAAAAATATTAAAAAATATTAAACGCAAGTTGAATATTGCCAGAGTCATTAATTGGACTCCAAGAAGCTGTAGCAGTTATAGGTAATTGATATCTACCAAAATTAAGTGTTTTACCAATAATAAAACCTACGTTTGCTAAACCTGATTTAGGTCCATAAAAGTTTTTTCCTTTATCTTCTTTTTCAGGTGATAAAGCAAATGCTCCAGCAGCATACAAATCTAAATTAACTAATTTACTTTTCACCACAGGATAAGAGGCTTGTACATAAGAAGAATAAAGATTTTTCTCATTTTCAATTCCTCTATCTCTACCATGAATCACAGTAGACCAATATAAATTTAATGGAATTTTATCAGAAATTGTATATGACACAGAAAGATCTAAAAAGTGACCTGTTTTATCTCCATTATATTCAAAAAAATCTTTATTATTCCATGTAGCATTAGTGGAATAATTATAAATATCCCAAAGAGCAAAAGTTAAATTTTTCACTGGAGAATAAGTTACATAATAATCAAATTCTCTATATTCTCCAGTTGTTCCGTATCCTCCCCAAACTCCTGCTTTTAATTTACCATCTGCCGTACCAACTCCTGCATCTATAGCAAAAACGGTAGAATTTGTAACAGCTAAACCTCTCCATAAATGCATTGTTTTTAATTGACCATGTAAATAAAATGGAGATAATTCTTGCTGAAATTCTTCATTTAAAGACACCTTGCTTTTTTCATCCTCATTTATTTTAAGATCTGCAACATCATATGACTGAGAAAAAATACTAACTGGAGTTAAAAAAACAAAAGTTAGTAATATATTTTTTAGTGAAGTTATTTTATTCATGTTGTGTGGTTTTGAAATGAATAATTATATTAACTAGACAAAAAGTTAAATAATAACGCTGCAAAAACAGCTCCTAAAATTGGTCCTAAAATTGGAATCCATGCATATCCCCAATTACTTGAACCTTTACCTTTCATTGGTAAAAGAGAATGCATAATCCTCGGCCCAAAATCACGAGCAGGATTAATTGCATAACCAGTTGTTCCTCCTAAAGATAATCCAATAGACCAAACAACGAAAGCTACTGGTAAAGCACCAACTGATCCTAATCCTAATTTCACTTCTTCTGTACCCGAAGTACCTTTAGCATCAGAAAAATAAAATACACAAAAAACCAATACAAATGTTCCCAAAATTTCAGAAAGGACATTTCTAAAATTATTTGGAATTGCTGCCCCTGTAGAAAAAACACCTAATTGAGAACTTGGATCATCTGAAGAAGCATCAAAATGATCTTTATACATTGCCCAATTTAAAAATGCTCCTATCATCGCTCCTAATAACTGAGCAAGAATAAATAATGGTACTTTAGACCATTCAAATTTATTTGCTAATGCTAAACCTACAGAAACTGCAGGATTTAAATGAGCACCACTCACAGGACCTGCAATTACAACTCCTGCAAAAACAGCCAAAGCCCAACCTGTTGTAATAACAATCCAACCAGAACCATGACCAATTGTCTTTTTCAAAGCAACGTTTGAACAAACACCACCACCTAAAAGTATTAGGACAGCAGTTCCTATTAATTCAGCTGAAAATTCATTCATAATTCAATTGATTTAATCTTCAATCCAATTTTGAGTTCTTTTTACAGCCTTATTCCAGAATTTCAATAAGTCAGCTCTTTTATCTGAATTCATCTCTGGTTTAAAAACTCTATCCTGCTTCCATTGAACTTTTATCTCATCAATATTTTTCCAATATCCAACAGCTAAACCTGCTAAATA
The DNA here is from genome assembly GCF_029840775.1 of Empedobacter sp. GD03865. Taxonomy (NCBI): domain Bacteria; kingdom Pseudomonadati; phylum Bacteroidota; class Flavobacteriia; order Flavobacteriales; family Weeksellaceae; genus Empedobacter; species Empedobacter sp. GD03865. The sequence goes on along the minus strand of NZ_JAOCDF010000036.1, from coordinate 33,635 downwards.
TGCAGCACCAAGAGATGTAGTTTCCAAAACTTTAGGACGAATAACTTCATTTTCAATCAAATCAGCTTGAAATTGCATTAATACATTATTCGCACAAGCTCCGCCATCTACTCTTAATTCTTTTATTCCCCCTTCAACATCAGATTTCATACTCTTAATTAAATCATCAACCTGAAATGCAATTCCTTGGATAGCTGCTTTGGCAATATGAGCCTGTGTCGTACCACGAGTAATTCCAAAAATTGCACCTCTCGCATATTGATCCCAGTAAGGAGCACCAAGACCTGTAAGAGCTGGTACAAAATAAACACCACCATTATCTTCCACAGATGCAGATAATCTTTCACTTTCTGGTGCAGATGAAATTATTTTAAGACCATCTCTCAACCACTGAATAACAGCTCCTCCTACAAAAACAGAACCTTCTAATGCATAAGTTGTTTTACCGTCTATTTGCCAAGCAACTGTCGTTAATAAATTATTTTTTGAAAAAACTGGTTTTTCACCAATATTCATTAATAAAAAACAACCTGTTCCGTATGTATTTTTAGCCATTCCTTCCTCCACACACATTTGTCCAAATAATGCAGCTTGTTGATCTCCAGCAATACCAGAAATTGGAATTTTAGTTGAAAATAACGTTGTTGATGTTGTTCCATAAATTTCACTACTACTCTTTACTTCAGGTAGCATAGATTTGGGAATATCAAATAAATTTAACAATTCATCATCCCACTCCATTGTATTAATGTTATAAAGAAGTGTTCTTGAAGCATTAGAAACATCCGTAATATGCATTTTTCCTCTAGTAAATTTCCATACAAGCCAACTATCTACAGTTCCAAAACATAATTTCCCTTGTTCTGCTTTTTCTCTTGCTCCATCAACATTATCTAAAACCCATTTAATCTTTGTAGCACAAAAATATGAATCAATAACAAGACCTGTCTTTTCTTGTATAATATCTTTATACCCTTTTTCTTTTAATGAGTCACAGTATTTTGATGTTCTTCTATCTTGCCAAACAATTGCATTATAAATAGGATCTCCTGTTTCCCTATCCCATACTATAGTTGTTTCCCTTTGATTTGTAATACCTATAGCTGCGATATTAGTTCCATTTAAATCTGATTTAGCTACAGATTCAGCAGCTACTGAAGATTGTGTATACCAAATTTCATTTGGATCATGTTCTACCCAACCTGGCTGGGGAAATATTTGCTGAAAATCTTTTTGAGATATCGCTACAATTTCTCCATCATGATTATAAATAATAGCTCTCGAACTAGTTGTACCTTGATCTAATGCAAGAATAAATTTTTCGTGTGTTTCCATTTTTTGTGGTTTTTATTTTTTTTTCTTCTTATAATTGATATATTTTTGCTAATTGAGCAAATTCATTTACTTCTTTTTGAATCCATTGTTCATCTTTACCTAACTCTTGAGCCATAATTGTTGCTACTTTATGAGAAACTTCAACTGCTCCTTTTGCATCTAATAATAAAAGTCGAAGTCTACGAGCTAAAACATCTTCTAATTTATATGCTAATTCATTTCTTACAGCAAAAACAACACAAGCATATGTGTAATCATATTTTGGCAATAATTTTTCAGCATACTGAGGGTTTTCTTTTTCCAATTTCAATATCTCTGATCTATCAGAACCATAAAAATGTAAATCTTTTTCAAAGTTGACATTTTCTTCATATCCATGTATTTTTAATTGCTCAGTTTTACAACTTACTGAAGGAACTTTATTCAATTGAATAATTTTATCAATTGTATCTTGTCCCATTCTTCTAAATGTTGTCCATTTCCCACCTATAATTGTTACTAATCCACTATCAGAAACTAAGATTTTATGACTACGAGAAATCTCTTTAGTGTTTTTCCCTTCACCTTGTGGTGCAGCTAAAGGACGTAAACCAGCAAAAATAGCTTGCACATCATCTTTAGTCGGTTTTCCTACTAAATATTGTTGAGCTGTAGTTAAGATAAAATTAATTTCTTCATCTAAAGCTCGTGGTTCTAATTCTGCATGATCTCTAAGCGTATCAGTTGTTCCTAGAATTAATTTATCATACCATGGTACAGCAAATAATACACGACCATCACTAGTTTTAGGAATCATTAAAGCATTTTCACCTGGCAAGAATTTTTTGTCAATTGTTATATGAACACCCTGACTTGGTCTTACTAGATGAGGTGAATTAGGTTTATCAAATTGCAAAATATTATCAGCATAAACTCCTGTTGCATTAATAACTGCTTTAGCATTTAATTCATATACTTCTTCCGTATCTTCTGTTTTTATTTTTACTCCAGAAAGTTTTCCTTTCGAATCTTTTAAAAGACCTACAACTTTTGTATAATTTAAAACACAAGCACCATTTTCTATAGCTGTCTGAGCTATATTTAGGGCTAATCTTGAATCATCAAATTGACCATCTTGATACACTACTCCTCCTTTTAAACCATTAGGTTTTACTGTAGAAAGTAATTTCAATGTATTTTTTGAATTAACGTATCTTGATTTTCCTAAACTTAATTTCCCAGCTAAAAAATCATAAAACTTTAAACCAACCGTATACATAATATTATCAAAATACGAGTAATTAGGAATTACAAAAGAAGTATTTCTTGTAAGATGAGGTGCATTTTTTAATAATAGACCTCTTTCATGACAAGCCTCTTTTACTAAACCAATATCACCTTGTGCCATATATCGAACCCCTCCATGTAAAAGCTTAGTTGCTTTACTTGAAGTCCCTTTTGCAAAATCAGCTTGTTCAACTAATAAAGTCTTATATCCTCTAGTAGCAGCATCCATTGCACATCCAAGACCAGTAGCTCCTCCACCGATTATTATAACATCCCAATCTTTTGTTGATGCTATTTGTTTTAATAAAGAGCTTCTTTTCATAATAAAAACATTTCGAAATCAAAAATAATAAAAAAAAACAAATAAGAAATAAATAAAAACTATTTTTAATGTAAAAAGAAATAATTATATGTAAAAACTTTATTAAATTTGAGTAGATTTTAAAACATAAATGATGATAGAATTTGAAACAATGGCGCAAAGACATAATTATATTTTAGATCAATTAGAGAAAAATGAAGTCGTTAAAATATCTGATTTAGCAAAAAAACTTGATATATCTATTGTCACAATCAGAAAAGACATTAAAACATTAGAAAACATGAACTTAATATACAAAGCTCATGGTTTAATATATAAAAACAATCCCTATACACAAGATATAAATGTAAACGAAAAAAGCTTATTAAATGTTGAACAAAAGAGAGATATAGCAAAATTTGCTGCATCTTTAATTGAACCAAATGATGCAATTTTAATAGCTTCGGGAACAACTGTTTTACAATTTGCTCAGGCTATAAACGTAACAAATGGAAAGTTAACAGTTGTAACTTCTGCAATGAACGTTGCATTAGCTCTTAGTGGTAAAGCTAATATTGAAGTAATACAATTAGGTGGTGTTGTTCGACCAAACTCTACATCTGTTGTTGGACCTTATGCTGAAGATACATTGAAAAAACTTTCTTTTTCTAAATTATTTCTTGGAATTGATGGTATTGATACAGATTACGGATTAACAACCTCTAATTTACTCGAAGCCAATTTAAATCATCTTATGATAAAAGCTTCTCAAAAAACAATTGTATTAACTGATTATAGTAAATTCGGAAAAAAAGGTTTTGGTAAAATATGTAATCTTAATGAAATTGACCATATTATAACTGACTCTAGAATTACAGAAAAAGCAAAAGAAGATATTGATAACCTTGGAGTAAAATTAACTATTGTTTAATAATATTTCTTTTTGTTTCTTTTAATAAAAAAACCTTGATAACAATTGTTATCAAGGTTTTTTTATTATTATTTTAATTTTAATGCAATAATATATTGTTTTTTCTTTTACTTACATGACTGTAAGCATAATAACAACTGTACAATATAAATAATACAAAGAAGAAACAAAGCACAGGTAAATAAATTGACATAAATATCAAAATTACAGAACAAAGTGTTTCTACTGTACTAATTACAAAATTCCCTTCTCCTCTTGTAGTTATTGTTGATACATCTCTTGCTGCTGTCATAGTTGCAGAAATAAAGAAAGAAACTCCTCCTCCAATAACTATAGCTAATACCCAAGAAAGGTATTCATTAATCACCTCTGGTAATACAATTTTAAAAATAAATATCCCTGCAATTGCAGCTAAGAGCACAGATAATTTATCTAAAAAATTATCTAAAATAGGAATATAATATACTACTATTTCTACAGCGGCTAATAATCCTAAAATCATCATCGTTGTATCAGTTCCAATCCAACTCCAATTATCAGAAATATTTAAATCAATACTTCCTGAATCGGTTAATAAACTTACAATGAAAAGTGGTAAGAATATTCTAAAACCAGTTGCAGCTACTAAACCAATACCTATGAGTATTGGTAAGAGAAAATTTGTTGATAATAATTCGTTCATTTTTTATGTTTTTAACAGTTTTGATTACTTAAATTTACAAAAAAAATACTTAATAATTATCATTTTTTTCTTTCCTTTGCACGCGATTAATAAAATTAGGAAAGTACTGTCAAGTACTTTTTTTGTGTGAAAAAATTTAAATGATTAATTTATACCTAAATAGTCGATTAAAATTAGAATCAAATAATAATTTGATTAACCATACTCTTTTTATTAATCCTAACCTATTCTATACTAAAAAAATAAAAAAACAAGAATCATTCATAAATATTTTAAAATTAGGAAGTAAAATTTTATCTTTAATAAAATTTAATGGATGATCTTGCAATGGAAACAACTAATAATTTAAAAAATAATAAAAAAAAGATGCTAGTAATTGGAATTGCAGGTGGAACAGGTTCAGGAAAAACTACTGTTGTTAATAATATTTTGAGAGACCTAAACGCCGAAAGTGTAATTGTTATTTCGCAAGATAATTATTATAAAGATCATTTGGATTTATCTTTTGAAGAACGCTCAAAAATAAATTTTGATCACCCAAGATCAATTGATTTTGAATTATTAAAAGAACATGTTTCATTATTAAAAAGTGGTATTTCTATAGAGCAACCAGTTTATTCATTTATTACTCACAGCAGAAAAGACGAAACAATTCTTACTCACCCACAAAGTGTTATTATTGTTGAAGGAATTTTAGTTTTAACAGATCCAGAATTAAGAGATTTATTTGATGTTAAAATCTTTGTGCATGCAGATTCTGACGAACGTTTAATTCGTCGCGTACGCCGTGATATACAAGAACGTGGGCGCGATTTAGACGAAGTTTTAACACGTTATCAAAAAACGTTAAAACCTATGCATCAGCAATTTATAGAACCATCTAAAAACTATGCAGACATTATTATTCCGAATATGAAAAAGAAAAATTCTGTCGCAATCAAAGTTTTATCAACTGTAATTAAAGAAAAACTCAACTCGAAAACTACTGTATAATGAAAGAAAAATCGGAAGAAATCTTTGACAAAGAACTTACACCAGAAGTACCGAAAAGAAAAATTAAGGATACACGTGTATTCAAATTTGTTTGGAATCGTTACTTTGTTCTAACGGTTGCGTTTGCTGTTTGGATGATTTTTTTCGACCAAAATTCTTTTTTCGTACATCGCGAGTTGGATAAACAAATCAAATTATTAGAAGTTGATGAACAATATTACCAAGAACACTTGGATACTGAATCTGAAAAATTAAATCAACTAAATAGTAATCCTGCTGAAATTGAGAGAATTGCAAGAGAAAAGCATTTCTTGAAAAAAGATGATGAAGATATTTTTATCATTCAGCAAGAAAAAGTTACGAAGCCGCAAAATAAAGAAAATGAGTAAGTTATTTGAAAATTTTGATTCTATTTCTGAAAAAGAATGGAAAAATAAAGTTCAAGTCGAGCTAAAAGGTTTAGAATATAATGAAACTTTGGTTTGGGGAACGAACGATCAAATAAATGTAAAACCATTATATACAAAGGATGATGTCGATTATTCGGCTGTACAACCATTACCAAAATCCTCAAAAGATTGGAAAATTATTTCGAAATATACAGGAAATAAAAACCAAGATTACAGCTTTTTGTATGGATATTTGATTGATCAAAATCAAGTTAATCCTTCATTAGAACTTCCTAATTATCTAGATTTATTTATTAAATATAATGGAACTTCTGATTTAAAATCGCTTGAAAATCTTCCAAATCTGAAATATTTAGATTTAGATATTTATGGATATTTGGCACAGAATGGACTTTGGCAAAATGATTCAGAAAAAGCATCAAAAGAATTGGTGAAAGAAGCTTTGGCATTGAAAAATTTCGAAAAAGTAATTTCAATTCAAGGAGATGTTTATCAAAATGCTGGAGCAAATCAAGTTCAACAAATTGCGATTACACTTGCACATGCAGTAGAATATTTAGAAAATTTTGGAGCTGATATTGCGGACAAAATTTATTTTAAATTTGCTGTTGGAAGTAATTATTTCTTCGAAGTTGCGAAATTAAGAGCATTTCGCTTTTTATGGAAAATGATTTTGGAGCAATATAATAAAGAAAGTGAAGCATTTATTTTCACTTCAACATCCGATCGCAATAAATCTAAATTAGATATTTACAACAACGTTATTCGCTCTACAATAGAAGCTTCTTCGGCTATCTTCGGATCAAGTGACGCTATTTTTGTTGGATCATATGATGAAGTTAATAAAGAGTCTGATTTTGGATTAGAATTAGCCGCAAAACAACAATTATTGTTACAAAAAGAATCTTATTTGAATCAATTTACTGATCCTGCTGCTGGTTCTTTCTACATTGAAAGTTTGACAAATCAAATGGCTGAAAATGCGTTAGAATTGTTTAAAACAATACAAAATGTAGGAGGTTTTGTAAATGCTTTACAAAATGAAACTATTCAAGATTTTATTTACACAAGCGCGAAAAAAGAGCAAAAAGATTTCGATGAGCAAACCATTAAATTAATTGGTGTAAACAAATTTAGAAACCCTGCAGATGTGATTGAGAAATCGCCAAAAGAAAAAGTGGTAAAACAAGCACTTTTTGTTCCGATTGTTCCAACTCGTTTGGCAGAAAAAGAGGAAAAAAAATAGTTTTTACATGAATTGGATGCCAATTTCATTAAAAGAACTTAATAATATAATCGAAACTTCAGTAGCTGTGATGGATACTGAAGTTTTGTGTTTAATAAAATAATATTTTACGTCAAAAAATAACATTTTGAATCCAACTATTTTAACAAAAGAATTTCAAGATTATCTGAAAATAATCGAACATGAAGACATCAAATCTATAGGTTTGAAAAAATCGTTGTTTGAAGAAATTTCTTCTGCTGAAATTGCACAACAATTGAAAGGAATTCAAGTTTCAAAACATAAATTTCCAACACTTTATTCGACAGAAAATATTTATTTTCCGCCTTCAATTAATTTGGAACAAGCAAGTTCAGAAGCCACAGCAAATTATAAATCAACTTTAGTTAAAGGAAAAAATTTGATTGATTTAACCGCAGGTTTTGGAATTGATACCATGGCTTTTGCAAAGAATTTTGACAAAGTATATCACATCGAACAAAATCCTGAATTGAGTGAGATTGTACAACATAATGCTAAAATTTTAGCGCCAAATTTAGAAACCTATACAGGAACTTTTCAGTCTTTTTTTGAAGAAAATCCTACATTAAAATTTGATGTTATTTATCTCGATCCAGCAAGAAGAAATTCGAGCGGAAGAAAATTTATTTTGGAAGATTTAGAGCCAAATATTTTAGAATGGATTCCAACTTTTTCCGAAAAAACAGAGAAAATTATCATCAAGCTTTCGCCTTTATTAGACATCACTTCTACCCTACAACAAATTGATTCAATTTTTGAAATACACATTGTTGCATTAAAAAATGAAGTGAAAGATTTTCTAATCATTTTAGATAAAAATTCTTCAACAAAAAACCCTTTGATAAAAGCTGTTAATTTAGAAAATAATCAATCCGAATTTTCTTTTCATTTTGAAGAAGAATATAGTGCGAATGCAAGTTTTGGAGGAATTCAACGTTATATTTACGAACCAAATGTTGCGATTCTAAAAACTGGTGCTTTCAAATTATTGAGCGAAAAATTCAATCTTCATAAACTTCATCAGAATACTCATTTGTATACTTCGAATGAACTTTTAGAGAATTTTCCTGGAAAAATTTACTTGATTGAAGAAGAAATTAAAAATCAAAAAAAAGAAATTCTAAAAACAAAAGCGAATTTATTAGTCAAAAATTACAATCAGCCAATAGACGTTATCAAGAAAAAATTCAAAATTATTGATGGCGGTACAACAACTTTAATTTTTACTCAAAGCATTGATGGGTTTCATATTCTAAAAACTTCACGAGTTTAGTTGGGTTTCGAAAAAAGTTGTGTTAATTTTATACAACAATTTTCAACCTTAAAAAATTACACTTGAAAATCATCAATAAAATTGAAAACTTTATCTACGGAGAAGCGCTTTCAGATGGCTTAAAAACTTCCTTAGCGATTATCATTCCGCCTATCGTAGCCAGCTTGTTTGGCGATTTATATGCCGGTGTAACGATAAGTCTTGGTGCAGTTTTAGCACACATGACGGATACACCTGGTCCATTTAAAGAACGCCGAAACCTGATGTGGCTTTCCGTGCTCTTGATTTTCCTTGTTTCATATTTCACCAAAACGATTAACAGTTACCCAATATTTCTAGGTATTTGTTTAACACTTATCGTATTCTTTTCTAACATGTTAACCGTTTGGGGACAACGTACAAGTGCGCTTGGAATGGTCATTATGATGTCAATGGTAATGAATATGAATGATTTACGACATGAGTTAAGTCCTCTTCATATTGCACTTTTTGTGACTGCTGGAGCAGCTTGGTACACTATTTTTAGCCTAGCTATTAGTACCTTTCGTCCTTATCGTATGGCGCAGCAAAACTTAGCTGACACAATGATTCATATTTCTGAATACATTCGAATCAAGGCTTCTATGTTTGATAAAGATTCAAATTACGATGATATTATCAAAAAATTAATCGATGAACATGTTGTAATTAACGAAAAACAAAGTTTAGTTCGTGAATTAGTTTTTTCGAACAAAAAATTGGTAAAAGACCAGACACCAATTGGGCGTTCGATTGTGTTTATTTTCTCTGATTTGGTGGATATATTTGAGAATGTAACAGCAAATCAATACGATTATGTAAAAATTCGAGAAGTTTACGGTGATACAAAAGCAATGCGCAAAATCTATAATTTAATGAATAAATTAGCGCATGAGCTTAAAATGATTGCTTATCATATTAACTCGAACAAACGTCCTAAACAACCTACTTTTGACTTTGAAGTTGAGTTGAAAAAGATTGATGATGCCATCAAAGAATTATATGCAGAAGGACAAAAACCAATCGTTTTATCTAAAATTTATATCAATCTAAAGCAAATTGTTTATAAAATAGAGTTTATCCATAAATTTTTCTATGATGATTCATTCACAGAAAAAAAGAAAAATCCACTGGATCATGCCGAACATTTTGAACCTACAGTTGATTATTCTTTACGAAAATTAAAAGATCATCTGAATCTAAAATCTTCAATTTTTAGACATGCAATTCGTGCATCAATTGTAATGTTATTAGCTTATGGCGTCACATTTATTATTCCGATGACTTACCATAGTTACTGGATTTTGATGACAGTTTTAGTAATTTTAAAACCTGGTTTTAGTGTAACAAAAAAACGAAACTTTCAGCGTTTGAAAGGAACAATTGGCGGTGGATTAGTTGGAGTTTTAATATTATTGATAATTCCTCAACACAGTATCCGATTTGCTTTAATGCTTATTTTCATGTTAATGGCCTACACTTTTATTCGTCACAAATATGCAATTGGTACATTTTACTTAACCGCGTATATTCTTATTTCGTTTAGTTTTTATTCGCAAAAAGATTCATTGTATATTATTCAAGAACGTTTTATTGATACACTTGTTGGAGGATTTATGGCGTTTATTTCGAGTTATTTGATTTTACCAACTTGGGAAAAAAATAATATGAACGAATATATTCAAAAAGCATTGATTGCAAATTATGAGTTTATCTATTTGGTTTTTAAAAAATTAGCCGACAACGAAGTTTCTACAACAGATTATAAATTAGCTAGAAAAGATGTTTTTATTGCAATGGCAAATATTAATTCAGTTTTTCAGCGTGTAATTTCTGAACCGAAAGGAAAACAAGAAAATGCTAACGTACTGAATAAATTCACCATTTTCAATCAATCATTTGTCTCATATTCAGTTGGTTTAGTTAAAATTTTAAAGAAAAACAATTCCGTTATTTTAACTTCAGAACATATTCGATTGATGAAGAAAATTTTGCAATTATTGTTACAAAACATTCGGCTTTATGGCGAATATGAAACAGAAAATTTACCTAAAACAATAGAATTTGGAGAAAAAACTGTTGCATATACTGAAATTGAAACAGAGGCTTTGCAAAATGATTCTGAACTGATTGAAGATCTATTAGAGTATTTATACGAGATTGCTTACGATTTCACAAAAGTTGGTCACGTTTTTGTGAAAGAACAACCGTTAAAAGAATAATAAATGACAATCATTCAACTGTTTAAAAATCTACGTCCATTTGTAAAACCTTATCGTTCTTTGGTTGTCGCAACTTTGCTCCTAACCTTAGTTGGATCTTTTACGTCACAGGTAAACGCCCTTATTTTACAGTATACCGTAGATTCTATAAATGGTTTGGTTGAAGCTGGAAAAGGATTAAAAGAAGGTCTGAAAATCATTTCGTTTATTTCAATTGTTTTGATGACAAAAGAAATCTTGAATGCTTTTATCACATTTGGTCAAAAATATTATGGTGAAAAGCTTAGAATCTTAGTTTCACAAGATTTAGCACAAACCATTATCGAAAAGATTTTGACGTATAGAATGGCATTTTATACAAATCAAGATAATCAAGCAGGAAAACTTCAAACCCGTATTGACAGAGGAATTGAAAGTTTGACACGTTTAGTTCAAAACTTTTTTATCGATATTCTTCCACTTTTTGCCAATTCAATTGTTGCTTTAATTTTAATGTTCAATGCTAATTTTTATGTTGGATTGGTTGGACTTTGTATCGTTCCGATTTATTTCATTATCACGCAACAGCAAGCGAAAAAGCTGAGTGGTTGGCGACGAAACTTAAGAGGTTATCGTGAACAAAAATCACAAGGAATTATCAGCATAATTGATTCAATTACAGTAATTAAATCATTTAACCGAGAAGATATAGAAGGTAAAAAACAACTTGATTTGCAAAAAGAATTGACGAATAATCAAATGCAAACACGCAAAACAAGCTTCTTTTTTGATGGTTTAAAATCTTTTATCGAGCAGTTTGGCGTAGTGATTATCATTATTTTAACTTCGTATTTGGTTCTTGACGGACAAATGACAATTGGTGCAATTATGTTTCATATTTTGTTGTTTAACAACGTTTCTGCGCCTATTCGTCAACTGCATCGTATTTACGATGAAATGAATGATGCTATGATTTATTCCGAAAGTTTCTTTGGAATTTTGAAAGCAGACAATGAAAAAGAATCATCTGGGAATTATCTTCCAACAAATCTAAAAGGAAAATTCGAAATCCAAAATGTTGACTTTTCTTATCCAAATGGATACAAAGCCTTAAAAAATATAAACATGACAATTCAACCCAATAAAATTACAGCTTTGGTTGGTTTGTCTGGCGCGGGAAAAAGTACAGTTATCAATCTATTGGATAAATTTTATCAACCTGATTCTGGAAAAATTCTACTTGATGGAATTGATTTAGAAGAATATGACACACAATTTTTACGCGATAATATTGGATTGGTTTTACAAAAAAATCACATTTTTAATGGAACAATTGAAGAAAATATTCGTTACGGAAATGTCAACGCAACTTTCGAAGAAATAGAAGATGCTGCAAAACGTGCTTATATTCATGAACAAATTATGGATTTGCCAGAAGCTTATCAATCCAAAGCCTTATTGTTATCTGGTGGTCAACAGCAACGTATCGCCATTGCCCGCATGTTTCTCAAAAATCCACCAATTATTTTCTTAGACGAACCTACTGCAAGTTTGGATGCAATTGCGACGGAACAAATTAAAAATAGTTTGGATGCCATCAAAAAAGATCGAACAGTTATCATTATTTCGCATAGTATTTCTCAAATTATCGATGCCGATTATACGTACGTGATGAAACAAGGCGAAGTTGTAGAACACGGAATTCATGAGGATGTATACAAAATGAACGGTACTTATAAAGAGATTTTTGATGCGATGGCAAAAAGCTTAAACATTGAAAAAATTGCCAAAACTTTTGACGATGAAGAAGAAGAAAATTATTAGGAATAATTCTATTATAAAACATTATAAATCACTACCTTTAAAGAGATAATAGGATAGCGTATGAAAAATTTGGTTTATTTATTAATTGGGTTAACGTTTCTGACCCAATCTTGCGAGCAAAAAAAAGAAGCTCCAAAAGAATTAGCACTTAATACGGTAACTTACGAAAATGCTTTAGACGTTCCTGTGAATAAAGTTGGTGTTCTGATTAATATAGATTCCCTTGGTTTTTTTGATCATAATTCTCAAAATTTAGATCAAAACATTGATTCAAAATCAATTGAAAACCAGCTCAAACAAATAAATTCTAAATTTGATATTGTAAAAGTAATTCGTGATAAATCTGAAAAAATATTAAACGACAACAAGTACACTTATCAAATGATTGATAGATTTGATAAAAATTTAGTTCCGAATGAATTAATCACAAAGGAAAATGTAAATCAAGTTAAATTTAATGATTTAAAAAAAGCGATTAATCAAGATGATTTAGTTTTAATTAATGTAAAATCGGGTCTTGATTATGATCCTGCCAACAAACAGAAATACATCGCCAAAACATATGTCTACATTAATATTCTAGACCTTAAAAATAATGCTTTAAAATATAGCGAAACAATTGGTGGAACTAAATATATAGACGAAACAATCAATAAAAGTACGACGGATTATTTAGAGAAAATGATGAAAGAATCATTAAACGAAACGTTGGATATTATTGATAATAAATATTAAATACATTGAACTATGCGCCATTTTTCTGGCAACTTTTGGAAGTCCTGAACCCTTAAAAAGTTTCAGGATTTTTAATTTTAATGATATTCTAATATTGACTTTTATTCATGGTATATTTTTTGTTAATTTTAGTCAAAAATTATAGGATGCTTATTATTCGATATTTATCTTTTATTCCATTATTGACTTCTATTTCGGGATTTGCACAACAATTGATTGATCCGCAACTTCGATTGCCTGTTGAAAAAGCGATTGAGTCAAGTTATGAATTAAAAAATAAACAACTGGAAGTAGAAAAAAACAATTACCAATATGACGAAGTAAAAGGTAAACGACAACCAAATTTATCTGCAATTGCACTGGGTGGTTATCTAAACTCGAACGGAATCATCGATATTCCAACCAAATCAATCGATATTTTGTCTACAGAATTGTTTTCGGGAAATCAAAAATTCAATACCTCAGCAGGATTATTTACTGTTGGAGTTAACGCCACTCAAATTATATTTTCGGGATTACAAATTCCAAATGCGTTGAATGCTATTCAGGAAAAAAGTACTGCTTTAGATTATTTGAAAGAAGCCGAAAAAGAAACTATAACCAAAGATATTTTACAAACCTATGATCAATTGATGTTATTGGTCAAAGTAGAAGAATTAATTTCAAATTCTGCAAAACGCTTGGATAAAGAGCATCTTAAAGTGCAGAAAGCTATTCAAAATGGTTTAGCTATTCCATACGATCGTGAAAAAATAAAATTAGCAATGCTAGAATTAGAAGCTCGACAAGTAGAACTGAATGGTAATCGACAATTACTGTACAAAAAATTAGAAACTTTAACGCATCTGTCTGAAAAAGATCTTCAACAAATTCAATATGAACTTACCCCAATTGACATTCTTGCTTCAAGTTATACTTTAGAAAATAAAAAAGAGTTAAAAGCACTTGAACACTCTGTAAAAGCTTACGAATTTTTATATCAAAAAGAAAAAGGATCGCATTTACCACAAGTTTTTGCATTCGCGAACACCAATTATACGTCAATTTTTGGAAGTCGTTTTAAGCTAAAAGATGTTGATTTTTTGGGTGATGTTAATTTGAAAATGAACCAATTTTCGATGTTCCCTAATATTTTGATTGGTATTGGCGCAAAGTGGGAATTGTTGGATGGCGGACAACATAAAAATAAATTAGCACAAGCGAAAACTGACATTATAATAAATGAAAACAAGTTAAAAGATTCCCAAGAAAAACTGAATTTATTATTAAGTAAAAACAAAATTGATTACGAAACTTCTACTGAAAAATTGAAAGTAAATAATCAACAAAATACCATTGCAACAAATAATTTAGAAATCGCATCAAGACAATTTCAAGAAGGATTAATAGATGTAACTGAACGTTTGGCTGCTGAAAATGATTATTACAAAGCCAATCTAGGTTATTATACTCAAATCTTAGATCAACGCTCTAAAACCTACGAATTACTTCAAACTTCTGGAGAATTATTTAATCAATTATCAAATTAAAATCATGAAAAATACACTATACTATATTTTTGCTTTAAGCGGATTAATACTTTTTACAAATTGTAAATCATCTGACAAGGAAAATAAAAAAGAAGAGCAAACTATTTTTCAAGGTAAAATTGAGCGCGATCAAATTAGCGTTGTAACAAAAATTCCAGGAAAAATAGATCAAATATTAGTTCACGAAGGTGATGAAGTAAAAAAAGGACAAACGCTTTTTATCTTACAATTACCAGAAGTTGATGCGAAGAAAAGTCAAGCAGAAGGTGCTGTAAATTCTGCCGAAGCTCAATACGAAATGGCTAAAAAAGGTGCTACAGATAATCAATTGAAACAATTGCGTGCAAAAGTTGCTGGCTTGAAAGAACAATTAGATTATGCAGAAAAATCAAATCATAGATTAAAAAATATGCTTCGAGATAGTCTTGTTCCGCAACAAAGTTATGATGAAGTTTATGCTAAATATCAAGGTGCTAAAAATCAATATTTAGCTGCAAAAGCGGAATTAGCTGATGCCGAAAATGGAGCGCGTGTAGAACAACAACAAATGGCTTTGGGACAAAAAGAGCGTGCTTTGGGAGCTTTGCAAGAAGTAGATGTTGCTGAGGCGGAAAGACACATCAAAGCACCACAAGACATGACGGTTGAAACAATTAATCTAAAAGTTGGAGAATTAGCTTTGGCTGGATATTCTATTGCAAACGGAATTTTGGAAGAAACTACATTTTTTAGATTTACAATTCCTGAGAATAAAATCGGGCAATTGCAAAAAAATCAAATCGTCAATTTAAAAGTTCCTTATAAAAATAATATGGTTTTGAAAGGTAAAATTGTTTCGATAAAAGTTCTTAATTCGTATGCAAATATTTCGACTGCTTATCCTGATATCGATCAACAACAATCGCAATATGAAGTGAAAGTTGTTCCTGTTGACTATAAACAAGCTGCTCAACTATTGACAAAAGCAAATGTAGTTTTAGATCTTAATGCTAAATAAATTCTGATGAAAACGATTTTTCATTTAATTATACGAGAATTCAAACTTTTCTTCAAGAATCCTGTTTTACCTATTTTATTCTTGGGAGCACCTATTATGTATGGTGTTCTGATCGGAAATGTTTATAAAAAAGGGAATGTAACCGATTTACCAATTATTGTTGTAGATGAAGATCATACAACGACAAGTCAGAAAATTATTCAGATGTTAGATGAAAATGAATCGGTTAAAGTTGCTGAAGTTTTACCTTCAACATTTGATTCTAAGAATAAAGCTTTAGCAATCGGAGCTGAAGTTGTGGTTGTTATTCCTCGAAACTTTCAATCTGATGTACAACAAAAAAAATTACCCGAAATCGCTTATTTTGTAGATGCTTCAAACACGTTAACTTCTAATACAGCAGCAATCGCAATTACGACAGTTTTAACAACAATGAAAGCTGGAATTTCGATAGAAACAGCTCGAAAACAAGGCGTTCCTGAATATATTGCAACACAAAGCTACGAACCATTCAAATCAACGATGATTCGCCAAAATATCAGAAGTGGAAACTACTTATATTTTATGCTTCCAGGTGTTTTATTAACCGTATTACAACAAGTTTTATTATTAGGTTTAGCACTTTCATTTGCTTCAGAATTTGAGAACAGAACATTTAATGAATTAATCTCAAAATCATCTAATCCGTTTACCATTTTATTCGTCAAAACTTTTCCTTATTTATTTATGTCAGTATTTATATATATGCTGTATTATTGGTTCGGAATGTTTTATGACATGAAATTAGAAACCGAATTTTGGCCATTTTTCACTTCTTCTCTTGCATTCATTTTAGCCGTTTGCTTTTTAGGATTTTTAGTCAGCATTCTCCTTCCAAGCCAACTAAAAGCAACCGAAGTTTTGATGGTTGTTGCAACACCAAGTTTCATTTTAAGTGGATTTACATGGCCTTTAAGTCAAATGCCAAAATGGATTCAAGCAATTGCAGATTGCATTCCATTAACACATTATTTGAAAATATTCCGAATACTTTTCATCGAAAAAGGCGATCCTGCGTTAATTCAACCACATTTAAATAATCTAATTGTAATAGGAAGTATTTGCTTTGTCTTATCTTTGGCTATTCTAATCGTTAAAATAAGAAAAGCTAAACAATCGATGAAACAAATCGAAACAGAAAAGATTTAGCATCTTTTTTTAATTTACAAAACAGATAATAAACCATGAATTTTCTTACAGTTGAAAATCTAACCAAATCATACGGAATCAGAACTTTATTTGAAGATGTAAATTTTCATGTAAATGAAGGAGACCAAATCGCATTCGTAGCAAAAAATGGAAGTGGAAAATCTACTTTACTTAAAATTTTAGCTGGATTAGAAACTGCCGATTCTGGCGAAGTTCGTCCAAATAAAGGTGTTAAAATCTTGATGTTGGATCAAAGTGATGACTTTGACGAAAACTTGAAAAGTGAAGAATATATTTTCAATCATTCGAATGAAGTTTTAGATGTTGTTCGTCAATATGAAAACATGATCGAAAATGACCCAACAAATCCTGATTTAATTGATTTAATGGGAAAAATGGATGTTTTAGATGCATGGAAAGTTGAGCCAACAATCAAAGAAATTTTATCAAAATTGAAGATTGATTTCTTGGATCAAAAAATTGGAAAACTTTCTGGTGGTCAGCGTAAACGTATTTCTTTAGCGAAGTTTTTGATTGATTTAAGTTTCGAAACTGGATATGTTCTTTTAATTTTAGATGAGCCTACCAACCATCTGGATATAGAAATGGTGGAATGGCTTGAATATTTCTTGAACAAAGAAAACAAAACATTGATTTTGGTTACGCACGATCGTTATTTCTTAGATGCAATTTGTACCAAAATTCTCGAAATGGAGGACAAAACATTGTATGTACATTCGGGAAATTACGAAACTTATATTACGAACAAAGCATTGCGTATCGAAAATCAAAATGCAACAATTGACAAAGCGAAAAACCTTTATCGTAAAGAGATTGAGTGGATGCGTCGTCAACCACAAGCGCGTACAACAAAGTCTAAATCTCGTATTGACGCGTTTTATGATACCGAAAAAGTAGCTAAACATAAAATTGTCGATCAACAAGTAAAATTAGAGATGGTAATGACACGTTTGGGTCAAAAAATCATCGAAATGGAACATGTTTCGAAAGCATTTGGTCAAAAGAAAATTTTAGATGATTTCTCATATATTTTCGCTCGTGGTGGAAAAATTGGTTTAGTTGGAAAAAATGGAGTTGGTAAAACGACTTTCCTAAAAATGTTAGAAGGAATCGAAACTATGGATTCTGGAACAATTGAACGTGGAGAAACCTTAAATATTGGACATTTCAAACAAGATGGAATTGATTTCAAAGAAGATGAGCGCGTCATAGAATTTGTGAAAGATATTGCAGATTTTTTCCCTCTTTCTAATGGAAAAGAAATGCGTGCAGAACAATTCTTAGAAATGTTTTTATTTACGCCAGAACAACAACATACATTCATCTCAAAGTTGAGTGGTGGAGAGAAAAAACGTCTGCAATTATTAGCAATTTTGTACAAAAATCCTAACTTTTTGATTCTTGATGAGCCAACAAATGATTTAGATTTACCTACTTTAACGGTTCTTGAAAGTTTCTTAGAAGAATATCAAGGTTGTTTATTAGTTGTTTCCCACGATAGATATTTTATGGATAAAGTGGTTGATGAATTAATGATTTTCGAAGGCGAAGGAAAAGTTTCTCGTTATATGGGAACATATACAGAATATCACATCGAGAATAAAAACAAGCCCATAACTGACGATAAAAAGGCTGAAAAAGAAATCGTTATTCAGGAAAAAGTTGAATCGAAAGAGAAAAATGTAGAGACAAAACCAAAAAAATTATCGTTTAAAGAACAACGAGAATTAGAAGAAATTAATAAATCTTTACCAATTCTTGAAGCCAAAAAAGAAGAATTAACAAATTTACTTTCCGACCCAAATTTAGGTTATGACAAAATCGCAACTATTGGAGATGAACTACAAAAAATTGTAGATGAATTAGAGGAAAAAGAATTCCGTTGGTTAGAATTATCCGAATAAAAATATTGAAAAGGAACTTTTTTGAGTTCCTTTTTTTGTTTTTAAAATTTATGCCTATATTTACTCTATCAATCATCAGGAGTTTCTGAAAAATCAGAACACCAACCGAGCCAAAACCGCGCTACGGTGGTATAGAATGAGGGCAAACGCCAAAATAAAAGGTTATTCTCCACTCTATCCTGTTGTTTTTATCATTAAAAAATTAAAACAATGGAAAATCTAAAAAATGAATTTGTCGTATTATTCCGTGAATTAACTGACAACGAATTAATCGAACGCTTTAATCAAAATGTAGGAACAGTTCTTGGAATTCTGCAAGAAGATGTTATGTCAAAACATTATTCAACGAATTACAATACCGTAATTTTGATTGCACAACCATAGAAAGAGGAAACACATTTTCGCTTCAACATCATGTAATATTAGTTGAAAATAGATTAGAATATTTAGATTAAACATAAAAAAAGGAAAACTTGAAACAAGTTCTCCTTTTTATTTTATGGTAGATAATATTACTTACTCTGCTCTTTTATAAAATCATTAATCGTAACATTTAATCGTTTATTTCGGATATCTTTTTCAAAACGAATTGGTTCAGCAACACGTTCAGCACAGTCTTTCATACCACAATTTTCACACGTAACCGCAACTTCTTTTACAGGAATTGAGGCATCATTCATAAATTTCACTTTACGTTGAGCTGATTTGTACAATACACCAATCGTTACGCTTCGTAAATAATTTGGATTGAATGGATCTTTCGTTGCAGAAGAAATTACATAATATTTTTGATTATTATTGAACGGATACAACGAAATTTGTGCAGAAATCTCATGATGATCATCTTGATGTTTTTCCAATTCTTTCAAAACATTTAACGAAACCCAACGACGACAATAATGCTCATCCGTTTCATTTGCTTGTGGCGATTGTTGTTGATTAAGATGAAGTTCTTTCGTTAATTTATATGAATTTGAACCAACTTTTGCTGACAAACGCAAGAAAAACAAATCACGAATATTAAAATGTTTGGGTAACAAATTTGTCATTCGTTGATAAACCGTTTCAGGTGATTCGGTATATTTTCCAAGAATTTCTTGAAATTTAGACAAATCATGATGCTCTATAGCAAACAAATTCTGCATATCCTTCAACAGTTTTTCTTCTGGTAACAACAAAGCTCCAGCAAAATAAGATGCATAAAAATTGTTTAACAATTGATCAAAATTATCAAAACTTGCCCACGAAAATGTATACAAACGTTCCTTCAAATCAAGATAATTATAGCCTAATTCTTTCGCTAAAATAAATCGTTTTTGATCATTGTCAGAATTAATATTGATATACAACAGCTTTTTCTCTTTGATAAAAATAGAACGTAATTTCGCTAAATCCTTCCCTCCTAACGAAGTGAAATCTTCATAAAGAATGGTATAATTATATTCTTCTTTCAGAATTTCTTCCATCGTTTCATTTTTTACAAAATCTTCTGATTCAATCAAATATTCTTGTAAAAAACTCTTTGCAGATTTTTCAATTTCAGGGAAATAATTATCATTTGCTTCCTGAAAAGACCTCAACGAAGCCAAGAAAAAACTTTCGCGTGTAAGATTGTAATTATTACCTATTTCAATCAACGTAGAAATGAACGCATTTACCTTCATTGGTGCGTTAGAAATGATCTCAATTAAATCTCTTTCTTCTATTCCGAAGAGTTCCAAAGGAATTTCTTGCAATAAATTTGATTGTAGAATCTCAGCGACTGGTGCTAAATTTTTATCTAATTTTAAAGAAACTATCTCATCGTAAGGAATTTCCAACGCTTCGGCAAGAGCAACAATTTTATCAGTTTTTGGATATTTTTTACCTTTTTCGATCTCATTCAAATACGATTTCGAAAGACCAGTTAACTTAGATAACTTAAACAATGACAAATCCTTAGCCGTTCTTACTTGTTTTAGTTTTAACCCAAAAATTAATTTAATGTATTCTTCTTGCATAATTTTTTCAAAAATATTTGGTAAATGTAAACGAATTTTTATAATTTAGCGAACGTTCGCTGGAAGTAAAATTCCGCTCGAATAACCAAAACCAAAATTACAACAAAAACACAAAAAATGGATACTATTACAAGTGAATTAAAATTATCGCAGAATAAGCTGGATAGTTATCCAGATGTTTTGACAACCGAAGCGGTTAAATTTTTAACAGCTTTACACAAAAATTTCAACGAAAGACGTTTAGAACTTTTGGCGAATCGACAAGAAAGACAAATCTTTTTTGATTTGGGGAATTTTCCAACTTTTTTGTCAGAAACAAAAGAAATCAGAAATGGGGATTGGACAGCAGCTCCTATTCCAGCTGATTTACAAGACAGACGCGTTGAAATAACTGGTCCAGTCGATCGTAAAATGGTAATTAACGCGTTAAATTCTGGCGCTAAAACATTTATGGCCGATTTTGAAGATAGTAATTCTCCTACATGGGATAACAATCTTCAAGGACAACAAAATTTAAGAGATGCAGTAAATGGTACTATTTCATTCGAAAATAATGGAAAAAAGTATCAATTAAACGAAAAAACTGCTGTCTTGCTTGTAAGACCGAGAGGTTTACATTTGAATGAAAAGAATATCATAATAGATAAACAAGAAATATCAGGCTCACTATTTGACTTTGGTTTATATTTTTTCCATAATGCACACACGTTACTTTCCAAGCAAAGTGGGCCTTATTTCTATCTTCCTAAATTAGAACATCACCTAGAAGCACGCTGGTGGAACGATGTTTTTGTTTTCGCACAAAATTATTTGAACATTCCACAAGCTACGATTAAAGCTACAGTTTTGATCGAAACTATAACAGCTTCTTTTCAGTTAGATGAAATTATTTACGAATTAAAAGACCACATCGCAGGGCTAAACTGCGGTCGTTGGGATTATATATTTTCTTATATCAAAAAATTTAAGAAACACCCAAATTTTATTGTTCCAGATCGTTCACAAGTTACGATGACTTCGCCTTTTATGGCTGCATATTCGCAAGCAGTTATCCAACGTTGTCATAAACGAAACATACATGCAATTGGTGGAATGGCTGCTCAAATTCCGATTAAGAATGATGAAAAAGTCAATGAAATTGCCTTTGAAAAAGTGAAGAATGATAAACTTCGCGAAGTAAAAAATGGACACGATGGAACGTGGGTTGCGCATCCTGCTTTGGTAAAAGTCGCAAAAGATATTTTTGACGAATATATGCCACAAGCTAATCAAATTTCCAATAAGCGAGAAGATGTTGTAACAACTGCCGAGGCTTTGTTAGAATTGCCAAAAGGAACAGTTACAAAACAAGGAATTAGAGACAATATTAATGTCGGAATTTTATACATCGAAAGTTGGTTATCTGGAAAAGGAGCCGCAGCTTTATATAACTTAATGGAAGACGCAGCAACAGCAGAAATCTCTCGTACGCAGGTTTGGCAATGGTTAAGCCAGTCGATTACGTTAGAAAACGGATGCGAATTTAACAGTGACAAATACAAAAAATTAAGAGCCGAAGAGGTTCAAAAAATAAAAAAATTAGTTGGTGAGGAAAACTATTTGAACGGAAGATTTGAAGAAGCTATTTCAATCTTTGACGAATTAGTTTTATCGCACAAGTTTACCGAATTTTTAACATTAGAAGCCTATAAGTATATTGATTAAGCCCTTATAACCAGACACACACAAAAAGAAATACACACACAACACACATTCATAAACAAAACACAAAAAACACAATTATGAGCAATCAAGAAAGAATTCAAAAGATTCGGCAGGATTGGGAAACTAATCCACGCTGGACAGACATTGTTCGTCCTTATTCAGCAGAAGATGTTATTCGATTAAGAGGTTCTTTGGACATCGATTACACTTTAGCAAGATTAGGTGCTAAGAAACTTTGGGAAGGTTTAAATTCGAAGCCATTTATGGCGGGTTTAGGCGCTTTGAATGGTAATCAAGCCATACAAGAAGTGCAAGCTGGTTTAGATGCAATCTATCTTTCGGGATGGCAAGTTGCTGCAGATGCAAATCTTTCGGCAGAAATGTATCCAGATCAATCATTGTATCCAGCCAATTCGGTTCCAATGGTGATAAAGCGTATTAATAATGCGTTGCGTCGTCGCGATGAAATACAATCTGTTACCCAACAAGGAAACATTGATTATATGGTACCGATTATTGCCGATGCAGAAGCTGGATTTGGAGGAAACTTGAATGCTTATGAATTGATGAAACAAATGATAGAAGCTGGTGCTGCTGGCGTTCATTTTGAAGATCAATTATCTTCTGCCAAAAAATGTGGTCATCTTGGCGGTAAAGTTTTAGTTCCGACACAAGAAGCGATTAATAAATTAGTAGCAGCACGTTTAGCAGCAGATGTTTGCGGCGTTCCTACTCTATTGGTTGCAAGAACTGATGCAGAAGCTGCGAATTTGATTACTTCGGATATTGATGAAAGAGATCAACCTTTTATTATACAAGGAAGTAGAACTTCTGAAGGTTTTTACAATGTGAGAAATGGTTTGGAACAAGGAATTAATCGAGGTTTAAGCTATGCGCCTTATGCTGATTTAATTTGGATGGAAACATCTAATCCAGATCTTGGAATGGCAAGAGAATTTGCACAAGCGATTCGAGAAAAATATCCAAATCAGATGTTAGCCTATAATTGTTCGCCTTCATTTAATTGGGCAAAACATTTAACAGAAGCTCAAATGGAAACATTTCGCGAAGATTTAGCTGAAATGGGATACAAATTCCAATTCATCACTTTAGCAGGTTTCCATGCGATGAATACCTCTATGTTCGAGTTATCACGTGCATACAAAGCCAAAGGAATGGCGGGATATTCGGCATTACAAGAAAAAGAATTTGCGTTACAAGAAGAAGGTTTTGCAGCTGTAAAACACCAATCTTTTGTAGGAACACAATATTTCGATTACGTACAAAACACAGTGCAACAAGGCATTTCATCTACTACAGCTATGGCCGAAAGTACGGAAGCCGCACAATTCTAATACATACTTTTCAATTAGAAAGGACGTACCGCAACTACGTCCTTTTTTATCTTAATTAATTTTACTAATTACAAAAACTTTTCCATTCATTTCGAACGAATCTTGTTCCGATTTCCCAACCAAGATTCTAGCCAAAGGGGTTTGAGTTGATAGAACAAAAATCTTTTTATTCTCGAAAATAATTTCCCCAAAACTACACGCCATACAGAAATTTCCCATCGTAGTTTCAACATAACTACCTAAACCAATGGTTTTGTTCTCCACAATTTTTATTTTAGAAAACACGTCTTGCTGAATTAAAACTTCATTCAATTGGTTTTGAATTCGAGTAATTTCCTGTTGCATCATTTCGCGCGATGTTTCGTACTTATCGCCCATACTACTTTTGGTATCGTTGTTCGAGGCGCGCAAATCGTCAATCAAACCATTCAAATACGTTATTTTATCTTCGATTTGTTGTGCTATAAATTGATATAATTCTGCTTTCATTTCTTTCAATTAAATTGTTTGAGGCTTATTCTTAAATCTCAGCATGTAAATGGTTCCCAAAAGACAGATAAATGCCGAAACATAAATCACCATCGGAATGCGATCCAAATAATCCTGAAAATACCAACCCGCACACAATGCTCCAAGTCCTATCCCCGCTTCCATCGCAATATACATTGTTGCCATCGCCTTTCCACGTTCATCAGGTTTACTAAAATCTATTGTCCAAGCATTTAGTGCAGGTGAAAGAATTCCGGTTGAAATGCCATACATCAACCCCCCTAAAATCAACCCTATTTTTGCATCAATAGAAGCCAAAAGTACCAATGCAATAATCAATAAAACTAAGCCTAATTTTATCACCAACACACGCCCTTTTTGGTCAGATATCTTACCTGCAAAGAAACGAACCATCATAGATGATATTGTAAATAACATAAAGAAAACCCCTTTATTTTGAAAACCTAAATGTTCGGTCCAATCTGGAATTAATGTCAATATAGAACCATAAGCAACATACGAAAGAAACGTAATCAATGCCGCTGGCAAAGCTTCTTTTGCAAAAACATCTTGCTTCGAAATCTTTAATAATCCGAACGAAAATTTTTGTTTATTTTGCAAGGTCTCTTTCATATTGAATAAAATCAATATCGATAATAATGCAAAAAACGAAGACGTAAAAAACATCACATTAATCGATGTATATAATGTAATTGTACTTCCCAATGCAGGTCCAATTGCCATTCCGATACTGAAACAAATTCCGTGCAAGCCCAATGCTTCGCCCCAACGTTCGCGCGGAATAATATCTGCAATATAAGCTGCTGTTGCAGTGGGTTTGAAACCTGTCGAAAAGCCGTGTACCAATCTCAAAAATAAAAAACCTGAAACGGTTGTTAAAACAGGATATAAAATTCCGCACACAAAACAGACAATAGAACCGACTGCCATAATAGGTACCCGCCCCACTTTATCGGTTAATTTTCCACTAAAAGGTCTCGAAATTCCCGCTGTCAAGGTAAATAATGCAATAATAAATCCTTTGTATTCTGCTCCTCCCATGCTGCTTAAATAAGCAGGTAGCTCGGGAATCATCATATTAAAACTCGCTGAAAACAACAACGAACTCAAACACATTAAAATAAAATGGAGATTATAAACGGGATCTAAATTTAATTTTTTATTAATGGCAGAAAACATAACGGATTTTTTGCAAAGGTAATTTATCTTAACCGAAACAAACTACACAATCCAAAAGTATTACTTGTTACAAAAAATTACTACATCATTCAACATTGTTAGCCGATATTTCATTGATTATATTCATGAAATTTCTTATTTAAGAACTACTTAGTTGATATGAAAATAACTTTTACATTAGAATACAGTTAAAATACCTTATTGTATTTAATTACTTACTAAACAATTCTTATTTTTGCTATATCAATTCTACTACCCTAAAAAAACGATCTGACCAACTATTATTTTCAAGCATGAAAAACTATGAAAACCTAAAAGAGACCTTGTCTTTTTATGGCGTAAATTGTAATAAACTATATTATATCTCATCAGGAAATCCAATTTTTGCGTTTCCTGAAAGATCTTTTCGAATCGACTTTTATGCATTTTGTATTTGTTTATCTGGCTCGATAGAAGTTGAGATAGATTCTCAGAAATATTTTATTACTCAAAACGAATTCTTGATTTCTGCTCCTTCTACTGTTTTGAAAATTCTAGATACTAACTCTAATTTTAGAATGAAATTGTTGTTTTTTGAGAAAAACTTTCTCCTTAAAAACATTTCTAATCCTTTCTTTATTGATAAACTTAATTTGTTTACACATCAAAACTTTACAGTTTGTAAGGCAAATAAAAAAGAAGCGAATCATCTTTTTATGCTAATCAATTATCTTCAAGAGCAACGAGAAAGAAATGTTTTGTTCTTAGAAGATATTATTCGATCGATTATTTTTACTTTACTTCTTGAATCTGCCTCTATAATTGCTGAACAATATTCAAAAGAAAATAAAAATTATTCCCGCGAAATCAACACTCTATTTTGTAAGTTTACACAACTTGTTCAAGAAAATGTTATCGCTCACAAAGACGTACAGTTTTATGCAGATCAATTGTTTATTACAAATAAATATTTGATTCACCTTGTAAAAAAAGCAACTAAGAAAACTCCACATGTTATTATTGACGAGTATTTATTAAAAGAAGCGTATGTTTTGCTTGGCTACTCAGAGAAAACAATTGTCCAAATAGCATTAGATCTAGGTTTCAACTCTTCTTCATCTTTTGGTCGGTTTTTTAAAAAATACACTTCAATTTCTCCTCAACAATATAGAAAACAACAACATATATAAAAAAAGAAATTTGGGATACAAATGACGAATTTCGGGATACTTTAGAAAAGTAATAAAGCGTAATTTTATTCTAGAATCTTAAAATAAATAATTATGGATAAAGTTACTTCAAAATTTGACAACGTTTTAAATCATTCTACTATCTACGGAAATATTGATCATCAACCAGATGCAAGTAAAGAAACACCAAGAAACACTCCAGAAAAATCTTATCCCTTCTCTGATCAAATAGGAAATTACCAACGCAATAAAGGAATTCCTACAAAATCTTATAAGGACAGTAAGGTATATATTGTGGGAAGTGGTATTGCAGGTTTAGCTACTGCCTATTATTTTATTAGAGACGGACATTTCACTCCAGAGAATATCACATTTATAGAACAACTTCAGGTAGAAGGAGGTTCGTTAGATGGAGCTGGAAATGCAAAAGATGGTTACATAATTCGAGGAGGTCGAGAAATGGATTGTACCTACGAGAATTTATGGGATATTTTCCAAGACATTCCTGCATTAGAGTTACCAGAACCTTATAGTGTTTTAGACGAATATAGATTAGTAAATGATAATGATTCTAATTATTCTATTGCACGTTTAATTCATGAAAAAGGGAAAGTAAAAGACTTTAGTAAATTTGGTTTGAATAAGAAAGATCAATTAGCTATTATCAAACTTTTGTTAAAGAAAAAAGAAGAGTTGGATGATATAACGATTGAAGATTATTTTAATCAATCATTCTTAGAAAGTAATTTCTGGACATTTTGGCGTACAATGTTTGCCTTTGAGAATTGGCATAGTTTACTAGAATTCAAATTATATATGCATCGCTTTTTACATGCGATTGATGGTTTAAATGATCTTTCTTCATTGGTATTTCCTAAATACAATCAATACGACACTTTTGTTACGCCATTAGGTAAATGGTTAAAAGAAAAAGGAGTAAAAATTCAGTTAAATACACTGGTTAAAGATTTAGATTTATTAATTAATACAGAAGGAAAAGTAGTCAAAGGAATTATAACAGAACAAGATGGACAAGATGTAATTATTCCTGTTACACCAAATGATTATGTTATTGTAACTACTGGTTCTATGACTGAAGATACTGCGTATGGAGATAATACAACGGCACCAGTTTTAGCGATAGATAATAATACTAGTGGTCAAAGTGCAGGGTGGAAACTATGGAAAAATCTTTCTGCTAAATCTCCTGTTTTTGGTCGTCCAGAAAAATTTTGTGGGAATATTGAAAAATCTTCATGGGAATCTGTTACTTTAACTTGTAAACCTTCTGCATTAGTAGAAAAACTAAAAGAATATTCTGTTAATGATCCATATTCAGGTCAAACTGTTACAGGTGGAATTATTACCATTACAGATTCTAATTGGTTAATGAGTTTTACGTGTAATCGTCAACCACATTTTCCTACACAACCAGATGATATTTTAGTTCTTTGGGTTTATGCATTATTTATGGATAAAGAAGGAAACTACATTAAGAAAACAATGCCTACTTGTACAGGAAACGAAATCCTAACAGAATTATGTTATCATTTAGGAATTGAAGACCAAATAGACGACGTTATAGAGAATACAATCACTCGTTCTGCTTATATGCCTTACATCACATCTATGTTTATGCCTAGAGCAAAAGGAGACCGCCCACAAGTAGTTCCAGATGATTGTAAGAATCTAGGTTTAGTAGGTCAATTTGTAGAAACCAATAACGATGTTGTTTTCACAATGGAAAGTTCTGTTCGTACCGCACGTATTGCAGTTTATGAATTACTTAATTTAAATAAGCAAGTTCCAGACATTAATCCATTACAATACGACATTCGTCATTTATTAAAAGCAACTAAAACGTTGAACGATGATAAACCATTTATGGGTGAAGGTTTATTGAATAAAGTTTTAAAGGGAACTTATTTTGAACATATTCTACCTATTGGATCAGATTCACCACAAGAGGAAGAAGAAAAAGAATCTTTTCTATTAGAACAATTTGGTAAATTCAAAGAATGGGTAGGACATTTTAGAGGTTAAAATCACCCACAATTCAATCCTGAATACCAATGCTATAAAACTAATAAAAGCTTCTAAATCTTTAGTGATTTAGAAGCTTTTTGAGTATTACTATATTTTTTCTATTTAAAAACTATACCAGCTTTTATTAATAAATATTAGCTATAGTGATATTATTATTGAATTATTAAAGGTTTTATTTCAAATTCTGATTCAATATTTTCCTTTAATTTTAGAAATTCTATTGTATGCATACTATGCAAATCAACATCAGTTAATCCAAATGGTCCATTTTTCTCAGTAATATATAGTCCATTTTCAAGCTCAATTATTGCTTTCTCCATTTCATCAAGTTCATTTTCGAAATATTTAAAATGATAATTAATGATTTTTAAATTTAAAATTAATTCTATTGGTTTAGATTCAACTTTCCTTGCTAATTCAAACTTTTTTAAAGTTTCACTTTCATTCCATTCTTCTGTTGGAAAGTAAGGAATTTGAATTAGTTTATCATTATCAATTTTTATAAAAGACTCAAACTCCTGTAATCCATATTTATTTTCTGGGTTATAACAATATTTTATTTCGGTTATAATTTTTCCAATACTATCAGTCAGGGTCATTTTACAAAATTAAACTTAACAATATTTCTTTACAAGAATAAACAAAACCTGTTTTACAAAAAAGTTGTCATTTCTATATTTCATTCAACAACATTCCAATATACAAAATCTCAACCACTCCCAATACCCCACAAAAAAAGCTCTTATCAAAGAGCCATTTGGTTAAAGAACTGTTTTGGATAATAAAATTTATTTCCAAATTTTATATAAGGAATCTTATTCGTTTTCCTCATCCTATACAACGTTTTGTCACTCACGTTAAGCAAACTTTTTAGGTCTGCGTTATCATAGAATTTCTGATTTTCTTCTAATAGTAGAAAAGTTTTTTGGAATTCTATCAGCAGGAGCTTCATATCCTTTAATGCCTCTCCATCGTTTTGTAAAAATAAATCATTTTTCATATATTTAGTTAGGGTTAGGACTAACCAATTTACAACATAAACATATAATAACCAAATATTTACCAAACAAACAATATTCCTTTACACGAAATCTAGCTATCACCCTACTTTTTGTAGAGTACTCAAATCGATTATGTTCGACAATAAACCAATGTATCGTTGAACAGTTTTAGGATTAAAACCATAAATACAAGCAAGGTTCTCCCAGAATTTTACACCAAACATAAAGTTGAAAAAAAAACACATATTCACTTTGCAAAAAAAATACCACATAGAAACATAGACCCAAATGATTTTGCTTTCCAATTAGTAGTCTACCTATTCGTATTTTCAACTAATCTTTATAAGCCATCACAACTAAAACTATGTTTCTATGTGGTCAAAATAAATTTGAACAACATCTATAAAATTCTATTTTCGATACGATTCTTCTTCACTCTTCTACGCCGTTAAACAAAGTATTGTACCGAAAAATCACTCCAATCAACGAACTTCATTTTACTACTACCTCACTACTACCTTTACACAACCATATACTCGCCAAGATAAATACTGGTACTCGCCATAGCCTTTGTTTCACTATTCAGAAACGCCCAAAAATTCACTTTTTTGCCATTGTAATACGTTGGTAAAGTAACATCTATAATCATAGAATCACGAGTTACAACATTCTGAAACACTTCGAACGAATTTAGTTCCTCGCAATAACAAACAAGATTCACAAAATCCGAAGGTTGCGCATTGCCTTGCCCAGAATTATCTTCCCAATTCATTTGGAAACTATCCCCACCTGCCGTCTCTATCGTAGGTTGTAAAAAGCCAACCAAATCGCCTTTCGACACCAATACACGCTCTAATACAATAACAGGTAAACCATTCTCCATTTCCAATGCATTGTTCAGCATATAAGAAGTCGCGATGTTGTAGCGCGATTTTAGCCCGACTCTATTCCCAAAATATAAATTAAGAATAAGACGAATTGGTTGCAAAAAACCAATAATTTTCTTAAATTTGATTTGTTGCATCAATTGCAAATCAGTAGGTTGGCTTTTAGATTTTTTTGGCAAACTACGGATAATGTCTTTGCCGCGCCAATTAACGCCTACTACAGTTCCTACTTTTCCTGAGAATCCACCAAGGATTCCTTTTTTAATTTCTGCCATAATTGCAAGTTTTTATTGTTAATATTCATAAAGTTAGCAACAGAAACAACACCATTTACAAAAACACAATTTTGTGCCCGCATTTGCCCTGCTCTGCCCGCATTTGTCCACTTTTGTCCAGTTGCTTTTTACACAATAATAGTAATATAACAAAATAAAAACCTCGCTAACCTCCTATTTATAAGAGCTAGAGAGAAGTTGAATTTTTGGTCAATTTTGGTCTTGTTCGACCATTGTTCGACCATTGTTCGACGAATCTTCGGAAAAACGGCATTCTCGTCGAAGAACGGTCGAAGAAAACACGAACAAAAGTGGGAGGAAATTGAAATTGTAAAAATAAAATGATGCAAGAATACTTTGTTTCGCTATCCATACATTCATTATTACATTCTACATTAAATTATTTCGTGATACATGAATATTGTTTTTATAAATATCTTATTTACAAAAAAATAATTATATTTGCTTCTAATTTTACGAAATGCAGATATAGGTGATTTTTTACGAAACAAAAGCTAGATCAGTTTCGTGAAAAAACAATGTTAGGCGTAATGCTCCGAGCGACCGTACTAAATTCAACATTTAGACAAAAACAGACACAGAACATAATAAAATTTGTAGATTTGCAAAATGGAAAATATTGTATCAGAACCAGTAGAAACATATAACCAAATCGGACTTGGTTTGTCAAATTATGTTGATACAAGAAAACTATCACCAATTTTAAAATGGGCAGGTGGAAAAGAACAAGAATTAAAATATATTCTTCCCAATTTACCACAAGAAAAATTTACAGATTATTATGAACCGTTTGTTGGTGGTGGTGCCGTTTATACAGCTATTCAAGCTGACAAATACTTCATTAATGATAAATCAGAAGAACTTATTTTATTATATAGAAGTTTAACAAACGGTGATAGAGAAGTATTTTTTCAAGCAACAAAAGAAATTATACATAATTGGGATTTATTAAGTTTTGTAACAAAAGAAAACTCAGTTTTTTTTATAAATACATACAAAAGTTTTTCAGAAAATAAAATTACAGAAACAAAATTGAAAGACATTCTTTTTGAGTTTATTCTTAAAAATGCAGAACAATTTAATGGAATGTTCTCTACAATTTTTAATTTCAATATTGAAAACTTCATAAAAGAAATAAAGGTGAATCTTATTCGCAAAATTAAGCGAATGAAAGAGTTAGAAATATTAAAATCTAAACTACCAGATTCTGATATTTTAGACAATATAGAAACAGCTTTTAAAAGTGCGTTTTATATGCACTTTCGACACATTTACAATAATACAGAAAAGTATAATATTCAAAATGCTTTTAAATCGGCAATATTCTTATTCATAAGAAATTTTGCTTATAGTGGAATGTTTCGCTATAATTCAAGTGGAGAATTTAATGTTCCTTATGGTGGAATTGCATACAATAATAAAAATTATAGTAAAAAAATTGAATATTTAGAAACTCAAGAATTAAAATCTTTACTTGACAACACAATAATTGAGAATGAAGATTTTGAAAGTTTTTTTGAACTTCATAAGCCGACAAAGAATGATTTTATTTTTCTTGACCCACCATATGATAGCGAATTTAGCACATATGCTAAAAATGAATTTACAAGAAAAGACCAAGAAAGATTGGCAAATTACCTAATAAATAATTGCAAAGCAAAATGGATGATGATAATTAAAAATACTGATTTCATTTTTGACTTATACAGTAACAAAGGACTAAATATTAAATCTTTTGAAAAAACATATCTAGTTAGTTTTATGAATAGAAACGACAAAAATGTTGAACACCTTTTAATTACAAATTATTAAAAAATAATAATGGCAGCACATACAGAAGCACAGATAAGACGAGCAATTAAACCATTATTAACCGTTTATGGTGAATTAAACACCTCTGAAGTTAAAAATCTATTGCACACAGTTTTAGAATTTAGTGAAGAAGACAATATACCTTCTGCAACAAGAAACGAAGTTCTTATCATTCAAAGAATAGGCAATATTGTTGCTCACCAAACTGAAACTATAAAAATCTATGATGAAGGATTTATACTAGACAAGAATTTTAGACCAGCTAAATTTTCTTTAATTAACCCTATTTCACAAGCTGTTATTCAACCAGCGGAAGTAACAACAATAAAGGAAAAAACAAGACGATTTATTGCTCGTAAAGTTGATTGGGAAAAATCACGTGACAGAAATAATGAAATTGGAGACCAAGGCGAAGAATTTGTATTAGAATTTGAAATAGACCGTTTAATCGAAACGCTTGCAATAGACAGAACAAATGCGACACAAAATGTTCAGCATTTAAGCCGTTTGCAAGGAGACGGACTTGGATATGATATTGCCTCAATAAATGATGACGGTTCACCTCGTTATATTGAAGTAAAAACTACAAGTGGTGGTTTTAATCAGCCATTTTATATGAGTAAAAACGAAAGACATTTTTTTGAAGAATATGGAGATTCTGCATTTATTTATAGAGTTTACAATTTTAACAGAGAAACAAGACGTGGAGATGTTAGAATAATAACTCAAACAGAATTGTTCTCAAATTTCAACTTTGACACAATTACTTGGCAAGTAACACCGAAATAGAAAGCACTACGC
>NZ_JAOCDF010000035.1:0-39498 GCF_029840775.1 Empedobacter sp. GD03865 | reverse complement strand
TATATTAATTTGATTTTTTTATCAAAATTAGTTTTTTGGAGCTTGCCCAATTAAATCCATAAATTGATCTAACTTAGGTAAGATAATAATTTGTGTACGACGGTTTTTAGATTTTCCTTCCGCAGTAGCATTTGTAGTTAATGGGTTATATTCTCCACGTCCACCAGCTGTTAAACGTTTACCATCAACACCGTATTGGTTTTGTAATGCTTGTACAACAGAAGATGCACGTAAAGCAGATAAATCCCAGTTGTTACGGATGTTTGGTTTAGAAATTGGCACATTATCTGTGTTACCTTCAATCAATACATCGTAATCTTTATAATCGTTGATGATTTTCGCAATTTTACTTAAAGTTTCTCCTGCAGCAGGTGAAATTTCGTAGCTACCAGATTTGTACAACATGTTATCAGCTAACGAGATGTAAACAACACCTTTTAATACTTTAACATCAACATCTTTTGCTTCATTGCTAGATAAAGAACGCGTTAAGTTGTTTGTTAAAACCATATTCAAACTATCCGATTTGCTTTTCGCATCGATCAAATGTTTGATGTATTTGTTAGACTGATTGATTTCGTTCACTAATTCAGAAACGTTTTTAGAACCACCATTAATACAATTTTTCAATTGTTCTTGTAATTGTTTAATTTGATTTCTTTCACTCTGAACTGTGTTTTCGTACTGACCTTGGTTAGATTCAAAATTAGCTAATTTAGCTTTCGCTACAGCCAATTCTGTTTGACATCCTTGGTTCTCAGAATAAGCAGAATTGAATTTATTTTGTAATTCATCATACTTCTTCTGACTCACACAACTAAATAAAGTTGAAGCAGCGATAACCGCTACTGGCAAAATTGAAACTTTCATAATTATTTTTTTTATTTCAGTTATACGAATATATGTTATTATTTTTTATTGCGAGTATATATTCTGCAAAAACCATGCTGTAAAAATATAAAACTCCTACAATCATTTGGTTGTAGGAGTTTTAACCTTAATATTTTATTTCTATTGTATTAATCCTGAGGAATATATAAAACCTGACCTGGATAAATCTTATCTTCGTGTTTTAACATTGGTTTGTTTGCTTCGAAAATTTTTGGATACTGCATTGGATCTCCATAAACTTCTTTTGCAATTTTAGATAAAGAATCTCCACTTTTCACAGTATACATTGTCTTAGATAAGTCTGGAATTTCGATTTTCAAAGGTGTTTTCAATGTTAATTGATCTTCTACTCCTTCCACTCCATCAATGTTACCTGCTGTTGCTAAAATTTTTTGTTTCTCATTGATGTCCAATGCTTGTCCAGCTACTACAATTTTATCTCCATCAGCAGAAAAAGTTACTCCTGACAAATCAAATCCTTGTTTTGCAACTTGATCTTTTACTTTAGCTGCTTTTTCTTCTGGTGTTTCTGCACCTCCGAAGACTTTTTCTCCGGCATTTTTGATAAATGAAAATAATCCCATAACGAGTTGATTTTAATAATATTTATTTGTTGATATTTAGTAAATATATAATTTCTCTAACAATTATCGTGCAATTGATGAATATTTCTTTTTTAAATTTTCTGTAATCGAGCGTTGTTGCTGAATTTGACTTGTTAATTGATTAATTTTTGCGTCTAAACCTTTATCGTTCTCTTCGGCAGTTTGTATTTTTCCGCTCAATGTTACTACTTGATCTTCTATCGATCGCAAAGAGTTTTCTGTTTTTATCTTTTTCTTCATCAAGCCATCAGTTACTTTATCATTCGATTCTCTTTCCAATTGATTCACCACCAAATCCAATTTATCACCCAAAGCTTGCTTTTTACTTTCTAATTTCAATAAGGTGTTATTATTTTTTAGATATGATTTGATAGAATTTCCTTTTTTCAATTGTGCATCTGCATTTTCTTTAGTCAATCGAATCATATTTTCGTTGGCTAACCTCAACTCATTTCGCACACAACCTTGCTTCGTTTTAGTCGCTAAATCTTGTAGTTGAGCATAAATTTTATCAAACTCTGCCGAATTACTATTAAATGTCATTCCATTTTGATCAGTTAATGTATTAATCACGGTCGTTTTTCCGTTTTCTTCATCAACCAAACTAATCACAGATTTATAGACATCTTGCGAATTTTTGAATTTGATGTTACTCGCTTCGTGTTTTTTTAGAAAAGCAGAAGAACCTTCTTTGTTCGTTACCCAATTTTCCCACGATTTTACAATCAAATTCTGCGCACAATTATCCGTAGAAAAAGCAAAAGATTTCAATTCTTGTCCGTTCATTTCGTACTCAACTTCAAACAATCCTTCGTCAGATTGCGCATTAACATAAGCTGATGTTAACAAAGTTGTAATGGCTAAAAGTAATAGT
This sequence comes from Empedobacter sp. GD03865, assembly GCF_029840775.1. Taxonomy (NCBI): domain Bacteria; kingdom Pseudomonadati; phylum Bacteroidota; class Flavobacteriia; order Flavobacteriales; family Weeksellaceae; genus Empedobacter; species Empedobacter sp. GD03865. Next base: position 37,128 of record NZ_JAOCDF010000035.1, on the reverse strand, counting down.
TTCATCAAGTTGATAGTTTAAAATTATATTCACAATTATTTATCCAATTTACAAAATATCGGAGTTTAAGAAAAGATGTTGTACAGATTTTTTATAATGGTTAATTTTAACCAGAAATTAATCAAACCGCATGCAAACAAAAATTTTATTAATTTACACAGGAGGAACGATTGGAATGGCGAAAGATTATGGCGACCAATCCTTGAAACCTTTCAATTTTGATAATTTGTTGAAACAAATTCCAGAGTTGGGACTTTTAGATTGTTCTTTCGATTATCATAGTTTCGAAACACCAATAGATTCATCTGATATGAAACCAAAATATTGGATTGAAATTGCAGAAACCATTCAACAAAACTACGAAAACTATGATGGTTTTGTCGTTTTACATGGAACAGATACGATGGCGTATACAGCTTCTGCAATGAGTTTTATGATTGATAATCTAGAAAAACCTGTAATTTTCACTGGTTCGCAATTACCAATTGGAGATTTGCGTACAGATGCAAAAGAAAATTTAATTACTTCGATTCAATTGGCTTCATTACGCAAAAATGACAAACCAATTATCAAGGAAGTTTGCGTGTATTTTGAATATAAATTGTTCCGTGCGAATAGAACAACTAAGATTAATGCAGAAAACTTTGATGCTTTCGAATCGCCGAATTATCCTGTAATTGGAGTTTCAGGCGTTCATTTGGAAGTGAAAGAAGATTTGTTGTTAAAAAATATTGTTACCGATAAACTTTCTATCAACAAAAATCTAAATGCTGATGTTGGTGTTTTGAAGATTTTTCCTGGAATGAATCGTTCTTTTATCGAAAGTGTTTTGAATGCTCCGAACATGAAAGCTTTTATTATTGAGGCTTTCGGAACAGGAAATATTTTTACCGATAGTTGGTTTATTGAATTGCTGGAAGAAGTAACGAATAAAGGAGTTCATCTTATCATCAACACGCAATGTGCTGGCGGAATGGTAGAACTTGGACGTTATGCTACAAGTGATGCGTTACTAAATATGGGCGCAATTTCGAGTTATGATTTGACAATGGAAGCTGCAATTACCAAAGCCATTTATTTATTAGGTCAAAACCTTTCGAAAGAAGAATTCAAAACGCAATACGAAGCAAACTTGAAAGGTGAACTTCGCCATCATTTTTACAATGATTAAATCAAAATAATATAAAACGAAAAAAATCTCTACTTGGTAGAGATTTTTTTATGTTCTAAATTTTATTTCTTCCCCGACATTGAAGCGCCATCAGAATTTCTTAGTTTTAAAAAGATGTAAGTTGATAAAATTGTCATCACACCCATCGTCAAAAATGAATAACGGAAAGCTTGTACTTCTACTCCATTTACAAATCCTGCTTGTCTAAAAACACCTAAAATTAATGCAGCTACAGAAATTCCAAATGTTAGTGATAATTGTTGTGTAACCGATAATAAACTATTCCCTTCGCTGGATGTATTTTCGTCCAAATCGGCTAAAGACAAGGTATTCATCGCCGTAAATTGAATTGAACTAAAAAATCCATTCAAAACCATTAACGGAATGATATAATAAATTGGTGATTTCGATTCTAAAAAGAAAAACATACAAATGATTAATCCTAAAGTTATTGTATTGGAAATCAACGTATTTCGATAACCAAATTTATTCACAATTGGCACAACAAACGATTTTGCAATAATGTTACTTGTTGCAGATGGAATCATAATTAATCCCGCTACAGTAGCCGAATATCCATAACCAACTTGCAATAAAAGCGGAATAAGAAAAGGTATTCCTCCAATTCCTAATCGTGTAATAAGATTTCCTATAATACCAATTCGCAAAGTTCTAATGTTAAACAAATTCAAATCGATTAAAGGATGTTGTTTATGTTTTGCATGATAAATATACAAACCAATCAAAAAGGCAGAAACTACAGTCAATGCCAATACAGTTTGCAGGCCAATCACACGAGAAGATGTCAATTCCATAATCAATGTTAAGACAGTAACTCCTCCACTAAAAAGAATCAAACCTCTGATATCAAATTTAAAAACTGGATGTTTAAAATCGGGGATCGCAAAAGTTGTCATCCAAAGTGCAATAATTCCGAATGGAATATTCACGATGAAAATCCAATGCCATGATAAAGTTTCAACCAAAATACCTCCAATTGTTGGTCCTAAAAGTGGTCCTATTAACCCTGGTATGGTGATAAAATTAATTACTTTTAATAATTCACTTTTTGGATAAGCATATAAAATTGCTAAACGTACAACAGGAACCATCATCGATCCTCCAATCGCTTGTATAACGCGTGAAATGACTAAAAAAGGTAAAGTTGTGGCAAATGCGCAAAGTGTGGATCCAAGTGTAAAAATCAGTATAGCAGATTGAAAAACTTTTTTCGTTCCGTATTTATCCGAAAGCCAACCACTCAAAGGAATTAACAAAGCGATTGTTAACGTATACGCAACAATAATCGACTGAATTTCTAAAGGCGATTTTCCTAATTCTTTTGCAATTGTAGGTAAAGATGTATTTAAAATTGTAGCGTCCAAAGCTTGCATAAAAATTGCCATCGCACCAAGCCATGGCAAAAACTTCAACATTTTTGGACTTAAAATATGATCTGAATTCATTCAAATTCCTATAGCAAATTCTATTCCTATTTTAACATTTCGAAAAATCATTGAAAAAGATTAAATTTGAACTATGTTTCTCAACGCGCATACACATCATTTATCCGATCAAACAGATGTTTTGGAACTGTATAATCAGTTTCCAAATGAGTTGAATAATGAAGCTAAATTATTTTCAATTGGGATTCATCCAGCTTACATCAAAACCTCATCAATAAAGGAAGAAATCGAAATTATTAATCAAACTATTTCGAATAAAAACTGTTTAGCAATCGGTGAAATTGGATTAGATAAATTGTGCGAAACAGATTTTGAATTACAAATCAACGTTTTAAAAAAACAGTTAGAAATTGCGATGCAATATCAACTTCCAGTCATTATACATTCGGTTCGTGCTTATCAAGAAATTTTACAGATTCGAAAACAAATGAAATTGACGATTCCGTTTATTTTTCATGGTTTCAATAAGAATGAACAGTTACTCAATCAAATTATTGCGCAAAATTGTTTTGCATCTTTTGGTAAAAATCTTCTATCAAACAAAAACTTACAAATTATATTTGCAAATCTTTCTGCGAATCAATTCTTTTTAGAAAATGATGCAAGCGAAATTTCTATTGAAGAAATTTATACTTTTGCAGCGGATTTGAGAAAAATTACAATCGAGGAATTACAACTTCAACAAGCGAAAAATTGGAAAGCAATTTTCGGTTACGAAGTTCAATCATAATTAAAATACATTTCAATGGCAGTTTGGCAAGAAAGAGCTGAATTATTATTCAAAGAAGAAGGTTTAGAAATCCTAAAAAATTCGAACATTTTAGTTGTTGGTTTAGGTGGTGTTGGCTCTTTTGCCGCAGAATTTATCGCACGCGCAGGAGTTGGAAAAATGACAATTGTTGATGGTGATACTGTTGATATTACAAATATTAATCGACAATTACCTGCTTTACACTCAACTGTTGGAATGAACAAAGTAGACATCGTTGGCGATCGTTTAATGGACATTAATCCTGAATTAGAATTAACGCGTATCAACGAATTTTTGAGTCCAGAACGTACACACGAAATCGTCACACCAGATTTTGATTATGTGTTAGATTGCATCGATTCTGTTACACCAAAAATTAATTTGATTTTAGCTGCAAAACGCAAAAAAATTAAAGTAATCAGCAATATGGGCGCTGGAGGAAAATATTTGGCAAGCAAAGTACAAGTGCGTGATATTAGCAAAACAGATGTTTGTCCTTTGGCAAAAAATGTTAGAAAACGATTAAAAAAAGAAGGAATTAATAAAGGTGTAAAAGCTGTTTTTTCGACAGAAGTTCCTGATGAATCTTCGGTTAAATTAACGGATGGAAAAAATTATAAAAAATCGTTTTACGGAACTAATTCGTGGATGCCTGGTTTATTCGGGTTGCATGCGGCAGAAACGGTGATTCGACATTTATTAAAAAAAGATAAATAATTAAGTACTTTCTTAAAGATTTAATTAATTTAGTTGCGAATTAACAAAGAGACGAAAAAAATGAAAATCAATTACGATTATATCACATACGAGGATGTTTTGAGAGCGCGTCAATTTATGTACGAGCAAGCGTTGGAACAGAATGCGACTAATTCGTTGTTGAACACTGCGAGAGATTTATTTGGAAACAGCAATTTCGAGATGTGTATCAAAATTTGTGAAGGTTTATTGGATGCAAAAGACCCAAAACAAATGTACGATGCTAAGAAATTAATTGCTTTATCATATTATAGTTTACAAGATTTTGAGAATGCGGATAATGCATTTTTCGATATCGCTCAAAACTCTGATAATTCAGACGATTGGTTTAATGTTGTCATTTCTGCAGCTTTAAATAAAAATATCGAACGTAGTAAAGAATCTTTTGGAATTGCATTAGAAAAATACACGAAATTTGGTCATCAACGTAATATGCCTTCAGTACAATTGATGTTGCATTACATGATTACGTTAGAAACTGTAAAAGAATACGTTTTGGCTTTGGAACAATGTAGAATGTTGGTACAAGTTTACGCTAAATTGAAAAAAACAGACGAAAAATTCTTAAGTTCTCGTGGTTTAGAACAAATCGAAAACTTTTTGGAAACTGCAAAACCAGTTTTGAAAAAAGCGAAAAAGAAAGAATTAACTGAAATCAAAAAAGAATTGGTTGAAGCTTTAGATGCAAACGGCGTAGAAAAAGTAGAAGCTTTTTTCGCTGAGTTTTAAGCTAACTATTTTTACAAGAAATAAAAAAATCCACTTCTGTTGAAGTGGATTTTTTGTTTGGATAAATATTGTAAATTAGAGGAAACACTGATTTGAATGAAATACTTTTTTACTTTCATATTTTTAATCTCAACTTTTACGTTTGGTTGTAGTTGTGGAGAATTTCCATCTGTTAAAAATTCATTTGATGAATTTGATGAAATTATAATAGGAAAAGTCATTAAAATTGATACAACTCTTTATGATTATTCTTCAAATCCTGTTTTTGCTTATACATTTGAAATCGAGAAAAATTTCAAAAAAAATATAGATATTACAAATAAAAAACAAAAATATTATACAACTATTTACACACCTGCCTCATCAATGTTTGGAGGTTGCGGAAGTAACTTCGAATTAAATGAAACCTATTTAATTTATGGATTTATCACAGATTTTAGCATCTATACAAATATTTGTACAAGAACTTCTGATTTAAAATTTGTTGAACAATCTGAATTAGAAGAATTAGAAAAACTTAGTAAAGAATATCTGAAAAAAAACACTCTTAATATTCCGCCTCCTCCAAATTCTAGTAAAGAGAATTTAATCCAAAAAGAGTTTGAATTGTATAAATTATCAGCCGAAAAAAGAAATAAATATTATTGGATAGGTTTAAGTCTTTTAGGATTTTTATTGACTATTAGTATATTCTTCAATTTTAGAAAAAGAAAATAAATTTAGATTCCTCCTTTGTCGGAATGATATAAACTCAATTTTCATTCTGAACGAAGCGATAACGAAGTGAAGAATCTTCTAGAAATTTCTCAACAAAATCAAAAAGACAAAAAAGCTAATTTTCTTAATCTATATTTAATCAAATATTTCTTCGTGGTTATTTCAAAATAAATAATCTTTTTATAGATTTATCATCACTAAGAATTAACACATGAGTCACGGAAAACTAAGAGAAGATCATAATTGCCAAAATTGTGGACATTACGTTGAAGAGCATTATTGCACGCATTGCGGACAAGAAAATGTAGAAACACGTCAACCGTTTCACTTTTTATTTACTCACTTTATCGAAGATTTTGTTCATTACGATGGAAGTTTTTGGCAAACGATCAAAAAACTATTTTTGAAACCAGGAGTTTTAACCAAAGAATATTTGAGTGGTAAACGAAATAGTTCTGTTAATCCTGTAAAAATGTACATTTTTGTCAGTTTTGTAACGTTTTTTATTATCTCAATTTTTCCTTCAAAAAATCATATTATAAAAGAAAAAGTTGAAGAAAAACCAATTATCGAAAATTTGGATAAAGAAAAATCTTTCAATTCAGCATTAGATTCGTTGAAAAGTAAAGGTTTTATGACGCAAAAACAAAATGAAAAGATTAAGGATGCTTACTCCAAAAATGTTGATATTAATTCTTTGGATGATTTAAGTACCGAAACAATTTCTGATATCGAAAAAGGTGTGAAAGAAGAAGCTCCACTATTTCATCCATTGATAAAAAAATACCAAGAAATAAAACATAATAAAATCTCGAATGAACAATTAGGAGAAGCTATTACCGAAAAATCTTTACATGTCATTCCGAAAGTTTTGTTTATGTACATGCCTTTGTTTGCTTTCTTCTTATGGATTTTTTACAACAAAAAGAAATGGTGGTATTTTGATCACGGAATTTTTACACTGCATTATTTTACGGTAATTCTTTTATCTATTTTAGTTTATTTTCTTTTGAATAAACTTTCAGATTATATTGATAGTAATGCTGTATCAGCCATAATAGCTTTAATTAATACATTGATTGTTTTATATCTTATTGTTTACTTTTTCCTTGCGCTGAAAAAACTCTATAACCAAGGATTTATCATTACAACAATTAAAGGTGCTATACTTTTAGGAATTAATACGTTTATTTTCTCAATAATTGTTATTGGAATTATTGTGTATTCATTTCTTCATGTTTAATAAAGATTTCTCGATACCTCGGAATTACAAATTCAAAAAAAACATAAAAAAAGCCTCGCATTTGCGAGGCTTTCTAATTTCTAATATCTAGATTCTAATTTCTATTTATTACGGTATTCGTTCCAAGTTTTGATTTTTAAATCATCCATCGATAATTTTGTAAATGCATTGATGAAAGCCGAAGCTAAACGTGCATTTGTTACCAACGGAATATTGAAATCTACTGCTGTACGACGAATTTGATAATCATTGTCTAATTCCGCTTTTGTTAAGTTTTTCGGAATGTTGATCACCATATCAATTTTCTTGTCATGTAAATAAGACATTACATTTGGCTCTTTTTTATCAGAAGGCCAGTATACAAGTGTAGAATACACATCATTTTCTGTAAAGAATTTGTGCGTTCCTTCTGTTGCATAAATTTTGTAACCTTTTGCGATTAATTGTTTCGCTGGTTCTAATAAAGCAACTTTAGAAGCAATTGGTCCACCAGAAATTAAAACTGTTTTCTCAGGAATTTCATATCCAACAGATAGCATTGATTTTAATAAAGCTTCTTCCGCTGTATCACCGATACATCCAACTTCTCCTGTCGAAGACATGTCCACTGATAAAACTGGATCTGCTCCTGCTAAACGTGTAAATGAGAACTGAGAAGCTTTCACTCCAACATAATCTAAATCGTAAACGATTTCTGAATGTCCTTTTTCTACTTCTAATCCTAATAAAACTTTTGTTGCTTTTTCGATCATGTTATTTCCAGCAACTTTCGATACGAATGGGAACGAACGAGAAGCACGAATATTAGTTTCAATCACACGAACTGTATTATTTTTTGACAAGAACTGAATGTTCATTGGTCCAGAAATTTCGAAACGTTTTGCTATTTTTGCTGCAACTTTACGCATTTGACGAATTGTTTCGATGTACACTTTTTGTGGTGGATAATACATTGTTGCATCTCCTGAGTGAACTCCTGCAAATTCTACGTGTTCAGAAACTGCGTAATCTACAATTTCTCCGTTTTGACAAACTGCATCCAACTCAATTTCTTTTGCACCTTGCACGAATTCTGAAACTACAACTGGATAATCAGGAGAAACTTCTTTCGCTAATTTCAAGAAAGCATCTAACTCGTGCGTATTTGAAACTACATTCATCGCAGCTCCAGATAAGACATAAGAAGGGCGAATCAATACTGGGAAATTAACTTCATCCACAAATTTGTGAATCGCTTCTAAAGAAGAAAGCTCTTTCCAACGTGGTTGATCGATTCCTAATTCATCTAATATTTCCGAGAATTTGTGACGATTTTCTGCATCATCAATTCTTAAAGGAGAAGTTCCTAAAATATTGATTGATTGATCGTACAATTTCATCGCTAAGTTATTTGGAATTTGACCTCCTGTCGAAATAATTGTTCCTTCAGGTTGTTCAAAATCTAAAATATCCATTACACGTTCAAAAGATAATTCTTCGAAGTATAAACGATCTGACTCATCATAATCTGTTGAAACCGTTTCTGGATTATAGTTGATGATAATTGTTTTATAACCATTTTTAGACGCTGTGTGCGCTGCATTTACAGAACACCAGTCGAACTCTACAGACGAACCGATACGGTAAACTCCAGATCCTAAAATACAAACTGCTTTTTCCGTTTCTGGTGTCAAATCATTTTCAGTTCCGTGGTAGGTTACATATAAATAATTTGTTTGCGCAGGGAATTCTGCTGCTAACGTATCAATTTGTTTTACAACAGGTTTAATTCCAAAGTTTTTACGTAATTCACGAACCGTTAATTCGTTTCTGTGTATGTTTTGATCTCCTTTTACTAAAACTGCAATTTGTTGATCCGAGAATCCTAATAATTTTGCACGTTTTACTAAATCAGCTTCAACTTGTTCAAATCTTTCTAATGCTTCAAATTCTTTTGATACATTAAAAATTCTTTCTAAACGTTGTAGAAACCATAAATCGATTTTCGTTAAATCATGAATTTTTTCAATCGAGTATCCAGCTTTAAAAGCTTCTGTAATCGCATATAAACGCTCATCATTTGGTTCAGCTAACCATGTATCCAACGATTCTCCTTCTGGAATTTTGAATCCATTTGCTACGAAACCTCTGTGTCCGATGTCTAACATACGAACTCCTTTCTGAATTGCTTCCTCAAAAGAACGTCCAACTGCCATTACTTCTCCAACAGATTTCATTGCAGAACCGATGTTACGACGAACTCCGTAGAATTTATTTAAATCCCAACGAGGCAATTTCACTACACAGTAATCTAACGCAGGTTCGAACATCGCAGATGTCGTTTGCGTTACACTATTTTTCAACTCATCTAAAGAATAACCTAAAGCTAATTTAGCAGCCACGAAAGCTAAAGGATAACCTGTTGCTTTTGACGCCAAAGCTGACGAACGAGATAAGCGAGCGTTAACTTCGATTACACGATATTCTTCTGAAACAGTATCGAAAGCATATTGAATGTTACATTCTCCAACTACACCAAGATGGCGAATTGTGCGAATGGCAACTTCACGTAATTTATGATATTCTGAATTTGATAAAGTTTGAGAAGGTGCAATAACGATAGATTCTCCTGTGTGAACACCAATAGGATCGAAGTTCTCCATGTTACAAACTGTGATACAGTTATCGTAAGAATCACGAACTACTTCGTACTCAATTTCTTTCCATCCTTTTAATGATTCTTCCACTAAAACTTGAGAAGAATAATTGAATGCTTTTTCAACTAAATCTAATAATTCTTCTTCGTTATTTGCGAAACCAGAACCTAAACCTCCTAAAGCGTACGCCGCACGAATGATTAATGGGAAACCGATGCGTTTACCAGCTGCCATTGCGTCTTCTACAGTTTCTACTGCTTCTGAACGAGCAGTTAAAACACCAATTTGGTCTAATTTTTCGATGAAAATATCACGATCTTCCGTTGCTTCAATTACTGGAATTTGAGTTCCTAAAACCTCAACACCATATTTCTCGAATATATTTTCTTTATTTAATTCAACCGCACAGTTTAAAGCTGTTTGTCCTCCAAAGGCAACTAAAACTCCGTCTGGTTTTTCTTTTTTAATGACTTCTTCCACAAAGTAAGGCGTTACAGGTAAGAAGTAAACTTCGTCTGCAATTCCTTCAGAAGTTTGAACAGTTGCAATATTTGGATTAATTAAAACTGTTTTAATTCCTTCTTCTTTTAACGCTTTTAACGCTTGCGAACCAGAATAATCAAACTCACCAGCTTGACCAATTTTTAATGCTCCTGATCCTAATACTAATACTTTTTTAATATCTTTTTTTAACATCGTGATTCTGATTATGCGTTAGCGTTTTTATATTTTTTTACTTCTTCGATGAACTCATCAAATAAATATTCTGTATCAACTGGTCCTCCCATTGCTTCTGGGTGGAATTGAACTGTAAAAATTGGTTTTGATTCGTGACGAATTCCTTCACATGTTCCATCATTTAAGTTCGTAAAGAATGTTTTAAATCCTTCTGGTAATTTCGAATCATCTACTGCGAAACCGTGGTTTTGAGATGTAATGAAACATCTTTTTGTTCCTACTAATTGTACAGGTTGATTGTGCGAACGGTGTCCGTATTTTAATTTAAAAGTAGATGCACCAGCTGCTAAACTTACCAATTGATTTCCTAAACAAATTCCGAAAATTGGTTTATCTGCTTTCAAAGATTCTTTGATATTATTAATTGTAGGAATACATAAAGCAGGATCACCAGGTCCATTCGAGATAAATAATCCATCATATTCTAATGTTGAATAATCATAATCCCAAGGAACTCGAATTACCTCAACATCACGATTTACAAAACAACGGATGATATTATTTTTCACCCCACAATCAATCAAAACAATTTTGATATCAGCACCTTCGTTGTAACGAATTACTTCTTTACAAGAAACTTGATCTACTAAATTATCTTCGTTTGGATCGTAATATGCAACATCTGTATCAGCAACAATTTTTCCTAAAGTAGAACCTTGTTCACGTAATTTTTTTGTAATCATACGTGTGTCAACGCCATAAATACCAGGGATATTTTGACTTTCTAACCAAGCTCCTAATTTTTGAATAGCGTTCCAATGCGAATAATCATCAGCATAATAAGAAACAACCAAACCAGTTACTTGAATTTGGTTCGATTCCATCCAAGCTTCAATTTCATTAATCATTGCTTTATCATCAGGAACACCGTAGTTACCGATCATTGGAGCTGTCATCACCATAATCTGACCTTTGTAAGAAGGGTCAGTCAAACTTTCATTATATCCAACCAAAGCTGTGTTGAATACTACTTCTCCTGCGGCAGAAGTATACGCACCGAAAGATTTTCCTTCGATTTCTAATCCGTCTTGGAATACTAATTTTACTGTCTTATCCATTGATGATAATGTTAATTTCAGTTTCTAAAGCTGATATGAATTTATCTATGTATTGTTTTGTTACTGTTAAAGGTGGCAATAAACGAATAACGTTTGTACCAGCGTAGCCTACAAAAATATTGTGTTTTGTAACTAAGTTGTTTTTTAATTCGCCGATTGGGAAATCAAACTCGATACCAATCATTGATCCTCGACCACGAACTTCTTTAATTTTTGGAAATTTATTTAATTGGATTCCAACATATTCTCCAATTTCTTTTGCATTTTCGATTAAGTTTTCTTGCTCAATCACATCTAAAACGGCTACCGCTGCAGCACAAGCTAAATGATTTCCTCCAAAAGTTGTTCCTAATAATCCGTAAGAAGCTTTAAATTCTGGAGAGATTAAAACTCCTCCGATTGGAAATCCATTCCCCATTCCTTTTGCCATCGTAATCAAATCTGCTTTGATACCAGAATGTTGATGTGCAAAGAATTTCCCTGAGCGTCCGTAACCACATTGAATTTCATCTGCAATTAAAACCACTCCATTTTCTGTACAAACTTTTCTTAATTCTTGTACAAACTCGTCAGAAGGTAAAATGATTCCTCCAACTCCTTGAATTGGTTCGTAAATTACCGCTGCAACATCTCCTCCAGCAATTACTTCTTTCACTTCATCAATGTTATATTCTACGAAAGATACTTTGTGATGAGAATTAAATGGAGCTACAATTTTTGGATTATCTGTTAGCGCAACTGTTCCTGAAGTTCGTCCATGAAACGCATCTTTGAACGCAATTACTCTGTCTTTTCCTGTATGAAAAGAGGCTAATTTAACTGCATTTTCGTTGGCTTCTGCTCCAGAGTTAATCAAGAATAAAGTATAATCTTCGTAACCTGATGCTTTACCTAATTTTTCTGCCAATTCTTGTTGAATCGGAATATTTACTGAGTTTGAATAAAACCCGATATTATTAATTTGTTCTGTTAATTTCTCAACATAATATGGATGCGAGTGACCGATAGAAATCACTGCGTGACCTCCATAAAGGTCCAAATATTCTTTTCCGTTTTCGTCCCAAAGAATACAATCTTTAGCTTTAACCGGAGTTACATTCATTAATGGATATACGTCGAATAGTTTCATTTTCTTTTAAGTTTTACGTTTAACGGTTTACGCTAAACGATTATTAATTGTTTTAATAAAAGCTAATAACATCGCTTTTACTTTTTCAACTTTATATTCAAGTTCTTTAAATATTTCTCCTGTTATCAATTTCAAATCTTTTGATAGAATCAATAAATAAAGCGTTTCATTTGTAGAACCTAAAGAGATATGAAGGAATCGTAAAAAATCTTTATCCGAATTTCTACCACAACCTTCTGCTATATTATTCGGGATAGATACACAAGCTCTTCTTAATTGAGAGGTTAGATTAAACATCTCATATTGAGGATATTCAGAAGTTATTTCATAAACTTTCAAAGCAAGTTGATGAGATTCATTCCAAACTTTTATGTTCCTAAAATCTTGCATATCGTTTACCGTTAAGCTTTCAGCCTTAAGCCTTCTAAAACGCCACAGTTTTAAGATTAAGTCCTAAGTTTTCTTCCCAACCGAACATCAAGTTCATGTTTTCTACGGCTTGTCCAGAAGCTCCTTTTGTTAGATTATCGATGATAGAAGTGATTAACAATACATCATCTTGTTTCTGTACGTGTAAAAAACATTTGTTAGTGTTTACAACTTGTTTCAGAGCTATTGGTGCGTCAGAAACATGTATAAAAGGTTCGTTTTTGTAATATTCGTTGAAGATATTTTTTGCTTCTTCTTCTGATAAATCAGATTTTAAATAAACACCTGCTAAAATTCCGCGCGCAAAATCTCCTCGCATTGGTAAGAAATATACTTTGTTATTGAAATCTTTTGCTAATTGATTCAATGTTTGGTAAATTTCTCCTTCGTGTTGATGTGTAAATTCTTTGTAGAAAGAAACGTTATTATTTCGCCAGCTAAAGTGCGTAGAAGCTGATAAACTTTGTCCAGCACCTGTAGAACCCGTTACAGCATTGATGTGAATATCATTTTTGATTTCATTTTTCGCTGCCAATGGTAACAATGCTAATTGAATAGCTGTTGCAAAACAACCTGGATTTGCAATATTTTGAGCTGTTTTGATTGCTTCGCGATCTAATTCTGGTAAACCGTAAACAAACGTTCTATCTTCGAAAATGTGGTTCTCATTTAATCGAAAATCGTTGCTCAAATCAATAATTTTTGTGTTGGCTGAGTATTTATTATTCTTTAAAAACTCTGCCGATTTTCCGTGACCAAGGCATAAAAAAACGACATCAGCATTTTCGTCTATTTTATCCGAAAATACGATGTCAGTTTCTCCAAACAAATCGTCGTGCACTTTGGTAACGGGGTTGCCTGCATTTGATGTACTGTACACAGACGAAATATTAACCATCGGGTGATGTATCAATATTCTTAGCAGTTCGCCTGCTGTGTAGCCAGCACCTCCTACAATGCTTACGTTAATTTTGTTTGTCATTTGTTATGTTTTGCGCGTGTTTTTTTAAGGTATAATACCTCTACTATATTTCTAAAATAAAGTGGACTCGTTGGAATCCACTTTAAAGAATCAATTAATCGAAACTATGAACAATCTTTAATTGATTACCAAATATTTTGATGAAACCTCTTGCATCTCTACTATCCCAAGCTTCGTTTTCTTCTCCATAAGTAGCGACTTTAGATTGCATCATATCATAAGGCGATTCGATTCCAATCATTGAGAAATGATAAGGATTTAATTGTACTTTCACTTTTCCTGTTACATGATTTTGAGAAGATTCTAAGAATGCTTCGATATCACGCATTACTGGATCCAAGTATTGTGCTTCGTGCAATAAAGTTCCGTACCAGTTTGATAACGAATCTTTGTGCAACAATTGCCATCTTGTAAGTGTATGTTTTTCTAATAAGTGGTGTGCTTTGATTAATAAATAAGCTGCTGGCGCTTCGAAACCTACACGTCCTTTGATACCTAAAATTGTATCTCCTACGTGGATGTCGCGACCAATTGCATATTCACCACCGATTTCGTTTAATTTTTGAATTAATGCAACTGGAGATAATTTTTCTCCATCTAAACCTACTGGAATACCTTTTTCAAATTCAATTTCGATAACAGATGGTTCTGTTCTTGATAATTGTGTTGGATAAGCTTCTTCTGGCAACGCTTGGTTAGATGTTAATGTTTCTACTCCACCAACAGATGTTCCCCAAATTCCTCTGTTAATAGAGTATTTAGCTTTTTCCCAACTATAGTTTACACCATTTGCTTGTAAATATTCTACCTCTTGTTGACGAGATAATTTTTCGTCGCGAATTGGTGTGATGATTTTAGATTGTGGTGAGATAACTGCAAAAGCAACATCAAAACGAATTTGATCATTTCCTGCTCCTGTAGATCCATGTACAATGTATTCTGCATCTACATCTTTTGCATACTGAGCAATTGCAATTGATTGGAACATACGTTCTGCACTTACTGATAATGGGTAAGTGTTATTTTTTAAGATGTTTCCGTAGATTAAGTAGCGAACACAATCGTTGTAATATTTGTCTGTAATATCAATTGTAACGTGTTTAGAAGATCCTAATTCGTAGGCACGTGCTTCGATATCTTTTAACTCTTCTGCCGAAAATCCACCAGTATTTACAATTACTGTATGCACTTCCATTCCTTGATCTTTTGTTAAGTTAACCAAACAGTACGATGTATCTAAACCTCCACTGTAAGCTAAAACTGCTTTGTTGCTCATTGTTTGTTTATTTGTTTATATTGGGAATAATTCTTCTTAATTCATTGGTAACCTCTTCTCGGCTACTCTCTTCTTTCATTACGATTAATACCGTATCGTCTCCAGCTATTGTTCCAATTATGGTATTGAAATGTGTGTTGTCAATCTCAAAAGCGATTCTGTTTGCATAACCTGGTTTTGTTTTGATAACTCCCAAATTTTTAGAGAAAATCAAACTTGCATTTTCGTTATGTGTAACGGTTGCTGTTGGAACAGCACTTTCTGTAAGGCGATAAATGTATTGTCCTGAACTATTAGGAACTTTTGAAACTTTCAATTCGCGCAAATCTCTCGATAAAGTTGCTTGAGTAACGGAGATATCTAAATCGATTAATTTTTTTAATAATTCGTCTTGATTACTTATTTCTTGATCTGTTATTAAATCTTTTATAATCTGGAATCTGTATTTTTTATTACTCATTTTGAATATTTATTCGAAATTTTATGCAAATATACTCATTTTAGACAAAAAAAAACCTTAGTTCGTATATTTATTCATCTTCTTTTTTTGATTGATTTGCCAATGCGCGCTTAGCGTACTCGTCATCAAGGTTATCATAAACCAATCCTGTACAAATACAACGCTCACGATCATTTTCCATCAAGATGTGATAGTTTTTACAACTTTTACATCCATTCCAAAATTCATCCGATTGTGTTAATTCCGAAAATGTTACTGGCTTGTATCCTAATTTTGTGTTCATACGCATTACAGCTAAAGAAGTTGTAATACTAAAGATTTTTGATTTCGGGAATTTTGTACGTGACAATTCAAAAACAGCGTGTTTTATTTCGCGTCCAATTCCTGAACTCCTTAAATCTGTACGAACAATTAAACCTGAGTTTACGACGAATTTTTCTTCTTCGTACGTTTCTATGTAGCTAAACCCTGCTATTTGATCATCATCATCAAAAGCAATCACAGCATTTCCATTACGCATTTTGCGTTCAAGATAAACTGGATTTCGTTTAGCAATACCCGTTTTTCTCATACGAGCTGATTCTTCGTACCATTCGCACAACAATTCTGTGTACTTGGCATCATCTGCATTTGCTATTCTAACATACATAATTTAAGGGAAAGTCGATTAATAAAGAGGAATTGAGAAAAGATGACCTTTTGTCATCACACTTAAGTAAAATATGAGAACCAAAAGGTGTGCTTTCATTGCGAAAGCTACTCTCATAATTGAGAAGAACAATTTCAGTAATTTCTTCCATTAATCAACAAGATATTCAGTTATTATACTGAGATGCAAAGTTAAATATTATATTTTTGTATCACCAAAAAAAAGCAAACAAAATTTACATATTTATTAAAATGTTGAAAATTATTAAAATAGGAGGCGGAATTATCGATAACGAGCAAGACTTAGAACAATTCCTACAAACGTTTTCCGAAATTAAAGAACCTAAAATTTTGGTTCATGGAGGAGGAAAAGGTGCTTCGAAGATGTTAAATCAATTGGGAATCGAACCAAAAATGATCGAAGGTCGTCGCATTACAGACAAACCAACATTGGATGTTGTCACAGGATTATATGCTGGAAATTTGAACAAATCTATCGTTTCTAAATTACAAGAATTTGGATGCAATGCATTAGGATTATCTGGTGCAGATGGTAATGCAATCAAAGGTTCTAAGCGTCCTGTAAAAACTATTGATTATGGTTTTGTTGGAGATTTGAATCATGAAAGTGTCAACAAAGAATTATTTCAATTATTAATTGATAACAATATCACACCAGTAGTTTGTGCGATTACACATGATGGAAATGGACAATTGTTGAATACTAATGCAGATACTATTGCCTCTACAATTGCGGTTGCTATGTCACAAGAAAATGAAGTAGAATTAAATTTCTGTTTTGATAAAATTGGCGTACTTCGTTATGTAAATGATGACACAACATTGATTCCAAAAATTAACGAAACTTTATATTTGCAGTTAAAAGAAGAAGGTGTAATTTTCGAAGGAATGATTCCAAAATTAGACAATTCATTCAAAGTAATCAATGCGGGTGTAAAAAATGTATGTTTGGTGCACGCGCGCAACATTAACTCAGAGATTAAAACAATTTTATGTTAGAATTAACTGTTCTCAAAAAGAAAGCTGTCGATTTGTTGTGTCAATTAATCGAAACTCAATCTTTTTCGAGCGAAGAAGATAAAACGGCCGATATTATTTTCAAGTTTTTAACTGATCATGGTGCTACGGCTCATCGTCAGAATAACAATGTTTGGAGTATTCATCCAAATTTTGATGAGAACAAAAAAACAATTTTATTAAACTCTCATCACGACACTGTAAAATTTGGCTCTTCTTGGACATATGATCCATTAAAAGCTACAATCGAAGGTGATAAATTAGTAGGTTTAGGAAGTAACGATGCAGGAGCTTCTGCGGTAAGTTTATTAGCCACTTATATCAATTTTTTGAATGATGATTTACCATTTAATCTAATTGTCGCAATCACAGCTGAAGAAGAAAGTTCAGGGCAATTAAATGTTGCAAGTATTTTACCTAATTTACCAAAAATCGATTTGGGAATTGTAGGAGAACCTACGCAAATGGACATGGCAATTGCAGAACGCGGTTTGGTTGTAATGGATGTTATTGTAAAAGGAAAAACTGGACATGCTGCAAGAAATGAAGGTGTAAATGCTATATACGAAGCAATTGATGTGATGAATTGGTTCAAAACGTATCAATTCGAAAGAGTTTCTGATATGTTAGGACCAGTAAAAATGACGGTTACACAAATTGAAGCAGGAAAGCAACACAATGTTGTGCCAGATGAATGTCGTTTGGTTGTAGATTGTCGCGTGAACGAATTATATTCAAATCAAGAAGTCGTTGATATTATTTCGAGTTGTTTGCCAAAAGCAGAAGTTAAAGCACGTTCGTTGCGTTTAAATTCTTCACGTATTTCAGAAAATCATCCAATTGTACAAAAAGGAATCGAATTAGGTTGTACAACATATGGTTCGCCAACGATGTCAGATCAAGCAATGATGAATTTCGAAACCGTAAAAATGGGACCTGGAGATTCTGCTCGTTCTCACACACCAGACGAATATATTTATTTATCCGAAATAGAACACGGAATTGAACGATATACAAGCTTATTGAAAGGTTTTACGTTTTAAATTAATAATAAACTCTTATAATCAAAAAAGCATCTTCAATTGAATGAAGATGCTTTTTATTTTATCAAATATGATAATTAAAACCTGCGGGGATTTTATTAGAAATATAAATCTGTTCTAAAATTTAAACACAAAAAAAAAGAGGCTAATTAATTTTAGCCTCTTTTTTTATATATGAAATTAAGTCTTACTCAATTTGCATTTTAACTGGAATATTGAAATTCAACTTCGCAGCACGACCATCTTCTGTTTGAGCAGGTTTGATCGTTTTCCCTCTTTTTTGTTGACGTTGTGTAATACGCTCTAAAGCTTTTTTAGCTTCAGGACCTAACTTAGCATCACCCATTGGAGAAATTCCAACGATTCTACCTTCAGTGTCAATTTGGAAAGAAAGTTTAGCAGCTACTACACCAGATAAACCTTGACCAGCAGCGTCATTCGCAAAATCTTGCAACTCGTCTTGTAAATCTTGTGATAACTTTTTAGATAAACAGTCTGTTGCAGCTTGTTTACCTTTTGCAGCATCTTTCTCACAACCAGGATATACCGCCATTACAGCCGCTGTACGAGCAGTTACTGTAGATGGAGCTGCAGGTTCTGTACCTTTCCCTGGATTAGGAGTACTTGGTGTATCCTTTGGTGCTTCTTTTTTAGTATTTACTTCATTAGCACCTCCAGTTTGTGTTGTTGATTTTGGCCCTTCTCTATCTACTAAACCTAAATCTTTATCGGCCATTTCCTTTACTTCGACAATAGGCTCTTCTTTTTTAGGCTGAGCTTTAGGCTCTGGCATAACCACTCTAACCTGAGCTGTTTCTTCTTGATATCTTTGTTCTGGCTCTGGCTTTGGTGGCTCTGGTTCAACCACTTCTTCCTCTTTTGGAGGCTCAGGAATATTCAAATCCTCAAGCTGAACATCTACGACTACGTCTTCTGACTTTTTACTTTCAAACAAACCTGTTGCAGAAGCAATAAGACCAAAAGCTAAAATCGCAATTACTATAAATCCACGAATGAAAGCTTTCAATAATGTACTCTTCTCAGACATTCTCATGTCATAAGCTCCATACGCTTTATTTCTACCTTCAAATACAATCTCGTCTAAGGATTTTAGTTTGTTGTTATTTTCTGACATTTTAATTCTTTTAAATTTAACAATTAAACTAATTATTTACCTACTTTTTCGTCGAACACTTTTTGTTCAAAAGGTGCAACAGGTACGATTCCGTAACGAGTAGACTTTGTAATTTCCATTTCATCTAAGATAGTTACTAAATTATCATACGTAGCATCATCCATAGGTTTGATAATTACAGTAAACTTATCTTTATCTGCTCTACCTTGTGCTGCTGTAATAACATCACGAATTTTAGAGTAGTCAGTTTCATTTAGAGTTCCTCCGTTTAATCCTGCCTGATCTTGTTGATGCCAAAATAACTTATTATCCTTTCCAATTAAAATTGATATAGAATTATTCAATTTTATTTCTGGTTTATCAGTTGGATCTAATTTGTCAATTTTTGGAGGCATATTCAAGTTCATTACATTTGGTTTGATCGATGTCGCCGCAAACATAAAGAAAGTAATTAATAAGAAACCTAAATCAACCAAAGGAGCCATATCGACTTTCGTCGAATTCTTTTTGGAACGGACTTTCTTTCCGCCACCGTCATCGTGACTTTCTATTTGTGCCATTTTCTAATTTCTTAATAATTATTCTTGAGATGTAATTAACTGGAACTTATTCATATTTTTCATTTGCAATTGTTGAATCAAATTCTTGAATTGAATATATTCAGATTTTTGATCCCCTTTAATCGCTAAGAAAATATCTGGGTTCACTTCTTTTGCTTCAAATACCCAGTCAATTAATTCTTGATTTTTGTTCGGTATCGTATCTAATGGAATACCTGGATGATATGATTGTTGTTTATCAGCAGACTGATTCAAATAATTTCTCATCTCTTTCATTGGTACACCAAACTCTACTATGCTTTTGAATGCATTCTTTTCAGCATCTGTAAACTTTACTCCGTACTTATCACCCATTCTTTCTAATGTAGGAATACGATCTTTTTCTTCTAATCCGAATAAGAACTTACCTTCACCATCAATTTTAATGATCATCATGTTTTCAGCAGCCATTTTTTGGTTCGAAACAGATGTTGGTGTTACGACAGGAACAACTTCAGGTTCTCTAAAGTTAGATGTCAAAATAAAGAAAGTTAACAAAAGCCAAGCCATGTCAGACATAGCTGTTAAGTCCATCGAAGGACCTCTTCTTTTTGGTTTTACTCTTGCCATTTTCTCTGTATTATTAATTAATATTCTAAATTGTTTGTTGTTTGATTTTGTCCTTATACTATCCTTCTAAGGCTTCGTCAATTGAATATTAATTGTGAGCAGAGAAAGATTGTTGGATACTCATTCCTACTTCGTCAATTTTGAATGTTAAATCATCAATTTTAGAAGTTAAGAAAGCATACATAATAATAGCGAATGCAGAAGCACCAATACCCATACCTGTATTAATTAAGGCTTCGGCAATACCTACTGATAATTGAGCTGCATCTGGAGCTCCTCCTCCTTCACCTAATGCGAAGAATGCTTTAATCATACCGATTACTGTACCCATTAAGGCAATTAACGTACCTACAGAAGCAATTGTAGAGATAATAGTCATGTTTTTCTCTAATGTTGGCATTTCTAATGTAGTCGCTTCTTCTAACGTTTTACCTAATTGAGCTAATTTTTGCTCTTTGTTTAAAGTTGTGTCGTTTTCTAACGCTTTGTAAGTTGTCAAACCTTCTTTCACTACGTTTCCTACGGCACCTTTTTGTTTGTCACATAATTCGATTGCTTTGTTAATTTCATTTTTGTTTAATAAAGCACGAATGTCGTTTACAAATTTCTCAGCAGATCCTGTTCCTTTTGCTTTGTTTAAAGCGATAACACGGTCGATAGAGAATACCAATACCATAAAGAAAAACGAGATTAAGAATGGAATAATTACCCCTCCTTTAAAAATAATTCCTAAAAAGTTTAAAGGATTTCCTCTTTCTGTATCTCCTCCTTCAAAGTTACCTGGTTGACCAAAAACACCATAAAAGATCCCCATTGCGATAGCAATTAAAATGATCATAGTAATCACAGGGTTAAGACCTCCCTTTTTAGTTTTAGCTGGTACTGTTACATTCTTTTCCATTTACTAATTCTTTTAAATATTATGATTTTTATTAATGTGGGTGTAAATTAAGTGAAAATTTTTTAAATCTTCTAAATTTTTTATGTTGTTATGACGTTAAATTTCGAATTTATTTGAAATCAATAGTATTTTTCACCGAAATGATAATTTATTTTTTATCTCATCAGTTCTAATAAAACCTCACAACTTTATAAATTTTGAAAAATATTCAATCTTCACAAAAATTAACCTATCGCAAATTTATTCAATATTTATACATATTTATATTTTTTTTTAAGAATTAAATTATTATTTTGACTTTTGCACTTCAATATTATAATTGCTATGAAAGTTTGTATTGCCGAAAAACCAAGTGTTGCTAAAGATATCGCCAAAGTAATTGGTGCTAATCAGAAGCATGATGGATACTATGAAGGAAACGGATTTCAAGTTACTTGGACTTTTGGTCACCTATGTACATTAAAGGAACCGCAAGATTATACTCCCGAATGGAAAAGTTGGGATCTGAATTATTTACCAATGATTCCGCAAAGTTTCGGAATTAAATTAATTGCAGATAAAGGTGTCTCAAAACAATTTCATATCATCGAAAAATTAGTCACGAACGATCAAGTCGACGAGATTATAAACTGTGGCGATGCTGGACAGGAAGGAGAATTGATACAACGTTGGGTTTTACTTAAAGCGCGTGCTAAAGCGCCAATGAAGCGTTTATGGATTTCTTCGTTGACAGAAGAAGCAATTAAAGAAGGTTTTGATAATTTGAAAGATGGAGAAAAATATTTCAATCTTTTTTCTGCAGGACAAGCGCGTGCAATTGGCGATTGGTTACTAGGAATGAACGCTACACGATTATTTACCAAAAAATTTGCGCCGCCAAAAACAGTTCTTTCTATTGGTCGTGTGCAAACACCTACATTAGCAATGATTGTACAGCGTCAAAAAGAAATCAATGCGTTTATTATTGAGGAATATTGGGAATTGAAAACGATTTTCAAAGAAGTAGAGTTTAATGCGACAATACCTCGTTTAAAATCTGAAGAAAAAGCCAAACAAGGTTTAGATTTCATCAAAAATCGAGAGTTTGAAATCATTGATTTCGATGTAAAAGAGGGTCGTGAAAAAAATCCTCGCCTATTCGATTTAACTGCTTTACAAGTAGAAGCGAATAAAAAATATGCGTTTTCGGCAGAAAATACCTTAAAATATATACAAAGTCTTTACGAGAAAAAATTTGTGACCTATCCTCGTGTTGATACCACTTATCTTTCGGAAGATATTCACCCTAAAGTTCCTGGAATTTTAAATAAATTAACCGCTTATCAAAATTTGATTGCTCCTTTGATGACACAACCAATTCCGATGTCAAAAGCAGTTTTTGATAATACAAAAGTAACCGATCACCACGCTATTATTCCGACAGAAATCTTTCCACAAGGTTTATCGAACGAAGAAAAACGTATCTATGATTTGGTTGCGCGACGTTTTATTGCTGTTTTTTATCCAGAATGTAAAGTTGCCAACACAACTGTCGAAGGAAAAGTTGAAAATAATGGAAAAGACGGTCAACTTTCTGCTATAAATTTTAAAGCAACGGGAAAACAAATTCTCGAAATGGGTTGGCGCGAAGTCTATGCAAAAGATAAAAAGGAAGACGAAAAAGATGAGGAAAAAATAATGCCGATTTTTGAGATTGGTGAAAAAGGTCCTCACGAACCATTTATTCACAAAGGAAAAACAACTCCACCAAAACATTATACAGAAGCAACTTTATTGCGAGGAATGGAAACTGCTGGACGACAAGTAGATGATGAAGAAATGCGCGAATTGATGAAAGAAAATGGAATTGGTCGACCTTCAACGCGTGCAAATATTATCGAGACCTTGTTTCGTAGAAAATACATCGAAAAGAAAAAACGTAATATTATCGCCACACAAACTGGTATTGATTTGATTGATACCATTCAAAATGAATTATTAAAATCTCCTGAATTGACAGGTGTTTGGGAACGAAAACTTCGTTTGATTGAAAAAGGTGAATACGAATTAGAACAATTTAAGCAAGAATTGATTGAAATGGTTTCGAAACTAACATTTGATGTAAAAAATAGTTACTTCAGACCAATCGCTTCTCATCAGAATTCAGTTCAAATAGCTGAAAAACCTAAAAAGGAACGTAAACCGAAAGAAGAAATTAATCTGGAAGATGCAACTTGTCCAAAATGTAAAACACATAAATTAGTCAAAGGAAAAGCCGCTTATGGTTGTGCAAACTTTGCAGCATGTGGATTCAAAATTCCGTTCGAGTTTATGGGTAAAAAATTAACTGATAAACAAATTTTGGATTTGTTAACCAAACAAAAAACTGGAAAAATGGCTGGCTTAATCAATCCTGAAAATGGAGAAAAAGTTACTGGTAAAGCTATTTTGGGAATGAATTTCGATTTAGAATTTGAAGAAATGTAAAAAAAATAAAGTGAGTTTCGAAATTCGAAACTCGCTAATTATATTTCTCCAACGTTTCTTTTAAAATTGTTTTGACTTTTTCTTTCAATTTTTTAGGTTCGATAATTGTAACTGAACGACTCATAGAAAGAATTTCACTGATAAAATCTTCGGTCAAAAATAATTCTAAACCAATTAAAACTTCATCATTATTAGTTTCTAAAATTTGCTGAGATTCGTGCAAAGGCAAAGACTCTAAATAGGCCGCTTGTTTTTTGGTCACAGAAAGCACTATCTTTTCTGGTTTTTCTGAACTTGGAACAATAATGCCGTACGAATACTTGTATTTATCATTGTAATTAAACTCTATATTATCATCAATTTTTTCTTTCAGAATCGAAACTTTATTCATTCGTTCCAAGCCAAAATTTTTGACAATTCCTTTGTCATCAGCAATCAAATACCATCGGTTATTGTGCTCTCTAATTGCAATTGGTGAAACTTTACGAATTGTTTCTTTTTCCTCTCCAAACTTTTGATAATGAAATTCAATTTTCTTTTTTCCTTGAATTGCTTGTACTATATCTGGTAAAAATTCGGCGCGTTTTGGTTTTCTTTTTTCCAAATACACAATAGATTCGAGCGAATTTGTCAATTTCAAAGCAGAAAAACTATTAATTTCTTCTAAAGTTTTCAGAAATAAATCAGAGCTATAATCGTCTTGAATAATATAATATCCACGCTGACTGCGACTATACATTATATCAATTCCCAATATATTTCTGATTTCTTGAATATCGCGCTGTAATGTACGTTTAGAGAAATTAAACTCTAATGTATCATCATTAAGTTGAAGCATTTCAAATTCTCTTTCCAAAAAACGCTCTAAATCTTCATAAGAACAATATTTTTGTTGTGATAATTTACGAACAATATTGAAATAACGCGCGATATAACCTTGTTTTGACATTGAATTGGAAGTGTTTGAGCAAACTTAAGTTATCTGTAATTAAAAACAAAAAAAAGTAACATTTCATTACAAAATGTTACTTTTTCTTCATTAATAAAAATGAAATATTCGAAAAAACGGATTCTATTTTTTAGATTTTTTTACTTTTGTTTTTGCATCTTTCGTAGCTGCTTTTACATCTTGTACCGCCGCTTCTATTGTTGTTGTAGCTGAGTCTACCGTAGCTGCCGCTGAATCTACTACTACTTCTGATGTTATTTCAACTGGAGTTGTGCTATCTTCAACTTTCGCTGTTTCGATGAAATTAGAAAGTTTATCAACAATTTCTGCGTTAGAAGTTGGTTCATTCTTCACTTTTACGCTTAAGAAAATTGATGGTGCAGCATTATCTTGAATATAATTTGATTCGTTTTGATAAACTCCGTCATTTTTAACAGCTGTTGAATTTAAGTTTTCTGTTAACTCTTTTGCTACTTTAACTGTTTCGTTAAATGCAACATTTTGTTTAAAAACAACTGCGGCAACTTTATTTGTATTATCATCAGTTTTTTCAAAATTTAATGTCATGATTAACTCAGGTTTTAAACTATCGATGATTGATCTTTTCTCTTCATCTTTTAATCCTTTCGTTAAATCTTTCCATAAAAGAACCTGAACATTTTCTTTATTCAAAGATTCTAACTTTGTTTTAAATTCTGATGCGATATTTGTTCCTGATTCTACAGCGATATTATCTACAATATCTAAAATAACAACTTTTGGAGCATCTTCTACAACTTTATTTGTAATTTCTGTTGTAGGAACTTTTATTTCATTTTTTGTAGTAAAAGAGAAAGAAACTAACCCTATTGCTACGACTCCTAATACTTGCGTCAATTTTTTCATAATAAATGTGTTTTGTTTAAAAAATGATACTTTTTAAATAGTTAGTACATGAATAAGCTTTGCAGACACTGTTCCGAAAACTCTTAATTAATCCTAATAAATGTTATAGTTTTCTTAATTGACTGATTTTATAAGGGATTCAGAGGAGTTAAATTTATCATTTTTCAAAATTTAGAAAATATAAAACATAAAAAAAGCTCAACTAAGTTGAGCTTTTATATTATTTACATGCAGCAATTATCTGCACAAAATCATCATATTTTAATGAAGCACCACCAACAAGACCACCGTCGATATCTGGTTGAGCAAAAATTTCGTTCGCATTCTGTGCATTTACACTTCCTCCGTACAAAATACTTGTATCATTCGCGACTTCTACGCCAAATTCATCCTTCAAAACTTTACGAATAAATGCATGAATTTCTTGCGCTTGCTCTGGTGTAGCTGTTTTTCCTGTTCCAATTGCCCAAACTGGTTCGTAAGCAATAATCAAACGAGAAAGATCTTCTGGTTTTTGTGCAACTAAAGCATCCATTAATTGAGTTTTTACAACCTCAAAGTGTTTATCAGCTTCACGTTCTTCTAATTTTTCTCCAACACAAAGAATTGGATTAATTTGATATTTAAAAGCTTGTTTCAATTTTTCAGCAATCACAATATCCGTTTCTCCTTGGTATTCTCTACGCTCAGAATGTCCAATTATAGCGAAATCTAATCCGATACTATCCAATTGTTCTGCAGAAATATCTCCTGTATACGCTCCTTTTTCGTGAGCAGAAATATCTTGCGAAGAAATCTTAACATATTGCTCATCTACAGCTTCTAACAATGTTTGTAAATAAATAGAAGAAGGCGCAATTATAACTTGTGCAATTGGATGATTATCTGCTACCCAAGCATTAAGATTTGTTGCCAAATGAATTGCCTCTTCATAGTTTAAGTTCATTTTCCAGTTTCCTGCTACGATTCTATCACGCATAAAAAAGTGTATTTTATTTTGGTTTAATATTTACTGCAAGATAATTATTTCTCTTGAAATTAAAACTGATTTATTTTATGCGAACGCGCGGATCTAAAATTCCGTAAAGAATATCGACCAAAATATTAATCACAATAAACATCACAGCAATCACTAAAACAGCTCCCATCACAATTGGTAAATCTAATGTATTTAATGCATTTACGATTTCTTTTCCTAAACCATTCCAACCAAAAACAAATTCCACAAAAACCGATCCTGCCAACATCGACGCAAACCAACCAGAAATTGCTGTAACAACAGGATTCAGCGCATTTCGTAATGCATGTTTTGTAATCACCGTTTTTCTTGAAAGTCCTTTTGCAAAAGCTGTTCGAATATAATCTTGGTTCAAAACTTCTAACAACGAATTTCGTGTTAATTGCGTAAAAACCGCTAACGGACGCGAACCTAATGTAATTGCTGGAAGAATTAAATTTTTCAACATCAAATGTTTTCCTTCTCCCAAATCATCCACTTCATATAGACTTCCAATCATATTCAGCCCTGTAATATCATGCATCAAAAATGCAAAAATATAGGCAATGATAATCGCCGAAAAGAAAGATGGAATACTCATCCCAAAACTTGTAACAACTAACAAAACACGATCAATCCACGTATCTTTCATCAAAGCAGAAACAATTCCTAACGCAACCCCAATTATCGTTGCAATAATAATAGCCGCAATTGCTAAAACCATTGTATTTGGCAAAGTTTCTTCAATAATTGTACTGACGCTTTTTCCTTGTTTTTGAAAAGATTCACGTAAATAAGGCGTTTTCAAAACCATTTCATTTGTTCCGAAATCCATCAATTTTGTGTAATTGTATTTATCAGAACTTAATGAAGTATATGTTGTATTGTTTTCGTCTATATTATGAAATGAAATCGGCGATAAATCATTTATATAAAAAGCATATTGTTTCCATAAAGGTTGATCTAAACCTAAGTTTTTTCTAATTTGAGCCAATTGTTCAGGATCTTCTTTCTGATCAAGCATCATACGTGCAGGATCTCCAGGAAGAACAGAAAACAATAGAAAAACTACAGTCACAACACCAAAAAGCGTTAGAAATCCGTAGAAAATTTTATTTAAAATATAATTAATCACTTTTTAAAATAATTCTTCTAATCGATTAATTGATGGAAAATCGTTGTCATGATATTTCGCTTTTACCGTTCCTTTTTCTAAAATCATCACACCAGGATTTGAACGAATAATTGTTTTCATCGTTGTTTGATCCATGAAACAATTCTCTAATTCTAAACCTTTAATTGGATTGTTCGAAACCGCTGACACAACAAAACCTTTTGCTTTCGCTTCCTTTCCTAAAGTATTTAATTTCGCAATTTGTTCCTCATTTACCTTTTCAACAAAAGGAATGACAAAAACAATCGCTTTCGAGGCATTTAAAATTTCAGAAGTTTTATCAACACCATTGCAATCAAAATTAAAATCGTGAATTGGTGGTTCGTAACCTTTTTTCTCTACAATTGTACGCGTTTTATCCGCTTCAATTACCCAAGGTGTTCCATGTTTGTACCACTTATCATCCGCAATATATTGTGCATCATCAATTTCTACAACCTTTCCATCTACACTATTTTTCATGGTGTAAATCGTTTTATACGTTGTTGGTTTCAAACCTAATTCTTGCGGAGACTTCATTCCTTCAATCAAATTTTTGCCAACTGCATAAGGTCTAAAATCAATGATTGGTAAATGATTAATTCCAATATAAGCAATAATTGCAGAACCTAAAATTGTAATAAAATTAATCGCATAATTCGCTTTTTCGACGAATAATGGTTTGATATATTTTTGACCAATCACTAAAACAATTATCAACATCAAAAGCACAACATCTTTGTAAAATGATGTCCAAGGTTCTAATTTTAGCGCATCACCAAAACATCCACAATCGGTTACTTTATTGAAATAAGCTGAATAAAATGTCAAAAATGTAAAGAAAATAATCGTTAACAATAAAGCTATTGTTGTAAATCTTTTCCAAACGCCAAGCAATAATAAAACGCCTAAAACTATTTCAAAAAGTGAAAAGAAAGTTGCCAAAGGCAAACTCAAACCTTCTAAAAATGGAATGTTAAGAACTGTTGGCGAAAAATATTCTTCTAATTTGAAACTTAACCCAATTGGATCTACATTTTTTACAAATCCAGAAATTATAAAAATAACTCCAACTATAATTCGGGCAAATTGAACTAAATACCTCATGAAGCTTTCTTTTCGTTAATTAAAATCATTGCGAAAATCGAATAATTAATCATATCCAAATAATTTGCATCTAAACCTTCAGACACAATTGTTTTTCCTTTATTATCTTCGATACTTTTTGTGCGCAAAACTTTCTGATAAATTAAATCTGTGATCGAACTTACACGCATATCTCTCCAAGCTTCACCGTAATCATGATTTTTTTTCATCATCAAATCGTGCGCAATTGTTGCATATTTATCATAAAATTCGATAGCTTGTTCGTCTGTCAAATCTGGCTGATCTGCAAAACCAAGTTCCAACTGAATCAATGCCATAATCGAATAATTAACGATTGCCACAAATTCTCCTTCTTCGTCTTCATCAACCAAACGCTCCGCTGCTTCTTGCAACGTACGAATACGGTTTACCTTGATAAAAATTTGATCTGTTAAAGACGGCAAACGCAGTACACGCCAAGCTGGACCGTAATCTTGTAATTTTTTTGTATATAAATCTCGACAAACAGAGATGATTTCTTTAAATTGAATTGAGGTATTTTTCATAATTTCGTTTCGATTTCAAAAATAATTGAAATTGCTTAAAGAACTTCTAAGATATGACAATTAATTGTAATGGTCGTTTGATTGATTTGAACGAGCCTAAAATTATGGGAATTTTGAATACAACGCCAAACTCTTTTTATGATGGAGGCAGTAATCAATCGATGAATTTGATTTTAGAAAAAGTTGAAAAACATTTGTCCGAAGGTGCCGATATGATTGATGTTGGTGGTTATTCGACAAAACCTGGAGCAGAAAATATTTCGGAGCAAGAAGAAATTGATAGAACTGCACCAATTATCGAAAAAATTATTGAAGAATATCCAGAATTGATTATTTCGATTGATACTTTTCGAGGAAATGTTGCACGTGAAGCTGTAAAAGTTGGTGCTTCTATTATAAATGATGTTTCGGGTTGGGAGTTAGACGAAAATATGTTTGATGCAATCAAAGAACTTCGAGTTCCATACATTTTAATGCATATGAAAGGAACGCCAAAAACAATGCAAAATAATCCTGAATATGCAGATATTACGCTGGAAGTAAACGAATATTTTTCCAAAAAAATTGCGCAATTAAAAGCTGCAAAAGTGAATGATATTATTTTAGATCCTGGTTTTGGTTTTGCAAAAACATTGGATCATAATTATGAATTATTCAATAAAATGGAAGCTTTAGGTTTTGAAGGTTTTCCTTTATTAGTCGGAATTTCGCGAAAATCGATGATTTATAATTTGTTCGAAACAACTCCGCAAGAAGCTTTAAACGGAACTTCTGTACTAAATATGGTTGCGTTACAAAAAGGTGCAAAAATTTTGCGTGTTCACGATGTAAAAGAAGCAAAAGAAACCTTACAAATTTTTCAGAAATTGAATCAAATATAAAATAAAAGCCACTAAAAAGGCTTTTATTTTATATTTCTGCGAGCATCCCAAATACTCAAAATAATTAATTTAGCATCAGTAAATTCATACAATAACAAATATTCTCTGATAAGTTTTACTCTCACATTATCAATATTTGTTCGTCGACCAATTGTAGGATTTTCGCGCAAAACTTCTAATGTTTGAAGAATTAGATAATTTAATTTGATACTAAATCTCTTTGATTTATTTCTTAAAATCCAATATTCTAAGATTTCTTTTCGTTCAAGATTCGCTGTTTTTGTCCAAATTATTTTTCGTTTAGCCATTTTTCAATTTCTTGATTGGCTACTTTTTCACTAATTATAGATGAATTTTTATACTCATCTTTAGCTTCTTCAACTCGAACAATTTGTTCGTCAGTTAAAGTATAAATTCCACTTTCAGATTCAAAATCAAGTAAATTATTTATTTGCTCAATACTATTTTTATCATCCAGTTTTTTTATCTTTTCTATTGTCAACTTTTTTAACTCTTCTGTATTCATAATGAGAGATTTAATTTAAAGTTAATCAATTTTAATCAATGATTTTACTATTTGGAAAGAAAACTTTAAATGTATCAACAATGTTAATGTCCGATGTCAAAATTTGCCAATGTGAATCTTTCACAAATTCAAACACAACTTCGTTGTCGTATAAATTTTCATCCTCAATATTTACATGCAAATTATTTTCTTTTCTATCTCCAATAATCAACGCCTCCGTTACATGTTCCATTTTATAACATAAACTTTCTAACTGATCATATTCCACAAAAATTCCGTCTTGTTGATCAATCACTTCTTGCAATTCGAAAACCGAATATTCGTCCGTTTCACTTTCACCATCAACCCAAAGAATTTTCCAAAAATAATCCTGTATATCTTTTATTGGAGCAATCACCTCTTCCATTCGTTGAATTTGGTTTTCGTCTTCTCCGTAAATTTCTATTTTATAAGTTTCCATATCTATTACAAAATTAAAAAAGTAACTTCAAACGGAAGTTACTTTTTTACAATTTTATACTTTTTCTAACTCATGTTTCACACGTTTTTCAGATTTGATATCCATAACCTGAATCGATTCTTTGCTAAAAATCTTGAACGAATGTTCATGTTTTTCTAAGAGAAAATCATAAGGTCCTTTTGGTGCAATTAATTTCACTAAAACTGGCGCAGTTTCTAACGAGATAAACACAAGAGCTATAAAAATAGCTGCAGTCCCTAAAATTGGATTATTAACTGACAATTCGTCTAAAGCCTGCATACGTGCAGCAAAACCATTGTAATTCTCTTCGGTTGGTTTAGCCGCATCAATTTCTTTTTCTTTTGCAACATTCAATCGATCTAATTCTTTATTAATTTCAGCTAAACGAGGCGCAGATTGTTGAATATAAGTTTCGATTTCGGCAGCTTTTTGTTTTTTCAATTCTGCTTTTCGTTTTGCATTTGGTCCATAACCTTCGCGTCCAGTTGTTGTTTCAGTTTGTGTACCCACAACTTCTTTTTCCAATTCGATAGAAGCAGAATTATACTCGTTTCTTAATTTATCAATTTCTGCATAAATTTCTTTTCGTTCATTCGAAAAAGGCGTTCCCAATTCAGCATAACGCGCATCAATTCCTTTTTGTAATTCCGTTTTATTTCGATTGACAATAATATTTAATTGCTTGTTAATTTCTTTCTCGAAAATTTTTAATTCTAACGGTTTCGAAATCACAATACCTAATAAAATTGCAACCAAAATACGTGGCAAAGCAATAAAAAACTGACGAAAAAATCCACCTGACTTTTTCATTGATGTGACAATATATCGGTCAAGATTAAAAATCATTAATCCCCACAACAAACCAAAACCTGTTGCTGCATATATATTATCAAAAACAGTATTCAGCGCATATCCAGCAGACAAAGCCGCCAAAATTCCTGTAAATAATATGACACCTCCAATACCAACATGTTTGTTGATATCTGTTGGTGTTTTTTTCAAGAGTTCAAGACTACTCCCTGAACAGATGATTAAAAATTTCTGTAGTCCATTCATTTTGCAAATATAGTACTTTGTATAACATATTATTAAATATCGTGCCAAAAAAAGCTGACAATCAAATTGTCAGCTTATATTTTCAAAAAATTTACTTAAACAAAATTAAGCTTGTTTTTCGATTTTAATTCTCCATCCATAAGGATCTTCTGCTAATCCGTATTGAATATCTTTTAATTTCTTTTTCAATTGTAATGCAAAAGATTCTTCTTCAGCTAAAGTTGGTAATTGAGCGCGCTCTTCACCAAACCCTACTGCATCGTATTGTGTAATTACAACAGCAGTTCCACAACCAAATACTTCTTTCAATTCTCCTGATTTGTAAGCATCATACATTTCTTGTACTTCTACAGGACGCACTTCTACTTCGTATCCGTTATCTTTTGCTAAAGTTAAAACAGAATCACGAGTAACTCCATTCAAAATTCGCTCAGAAGTAGGCGCAGTTAAAATTTTGTTTCCGATACGTACCATTACATTCATTGTTCCAGCTTCTTCGATAAATTTGTGCTCGATAGAGTCTGTCCAAATCACTTGATCATAACCATCTTTTTGCGCTTCAGAAGTTGGGAAAAATGATCCAGCATAGTTACCACCACATTTTGCAAAACCAACACCACCTTGTGCAGAACGGCTATAATAATCAGCAATTTTTACTGATAATGGTTTGTCATAATAATTAGGTGCATAAGCTAATAAAATTGCAAAAATAAACTCGTTAGATGATCTTGCAGAAATAGCTTCTTCTGTTGCGAACATTACTGGACGAATGTATAAAGACGTTCCGTAATCTTTTGGTACCCATTGACGATCGATATCAATAATCGCTTCTAAACCATCAATAAAAATTTCTTTCGGGATTTGAGGCATATTAAGACGTGCCGCAGATAAATTAAAACGTTCGAAGTTTTTCTCAGGACGGAAAATAAATACTTCTTCATTATCATTTTTGTAGGCTTTCATTCCTTCAAAAATTGTTTGACCATAATGAAAAGACATCGCTGCTGGCGTCATTGAAATTGGTCCGTAAGGAATAATTTTTGGCTCATCCCATTTTCCATCTTTGTAATGTGCGATCAACATGTGATCTGTAAACTCTTTCCCAAAAGTAGTAGAGTTGAAAACTGAATCGTTAAATTTTGATTCAGCAATTTTTTCTATAATCATTTTACGATATATTTTGTTTGTGCTTATCAAAGGTACATTTTATTTGCACTTTTTCATAATAAAAATCATAACTTTCGACGATGAAAAGAATTATTCAAGAAACGGAAGATGGATCTAAAACTATCTATATTGAAGAATGGGATGAATCTTATCATTCTAAGCATGGCGCTGTACAAGAGGCTTTTCATGTATTTATACAAAATGGATTTCATCATTTTATAGAAATAAAAAATCCTATAAAAATTATAGAAATTGGATTAGGTACGGGACTTAATTCTTTCATTACTTTGATGGAAGCTGAAAAACATAAAACTCCAGTGCAATATGTTGGAATTGAAAAATTTCCGGTTTCTGAGGAAGAATTTGAATTGGTGAATTATTTCGAAAATGTTTTCAAACTTTATCCGGAATTTGAACATCGAAAAGAAGAGTTTTTAGATTATTATCAACAATTATTTCATTCAAATTGGGAAAATTGGAATAAAATTTCTCCATATTTTGAAGTTAAGAAAGTGGAAGAAGATTTTTTCAATCTGAAAAATATCAACGAAAATAATTTTGATTTAGTTTATTTTGATGCATTTGGTTCTCGTGTTCAACCAGAATTATGGGAAAAAGAATTGTTAGAAATTGTTGATTCTTTAACTAAAAAATCTGCCATTTTTACCACTTATGCAGCGAAAGGAACCATAAAAAGAGGTTTGAAAGATTTGGGCTATATTGTACAAAAACGTCCTGGGCCTCCAGGAAAACGTGAAATGATGGTTGGTTTGAAGGACTTTCCATTTGATAAATAATCTCCTTTATCATTAATTATAAAAATCGTAAATTTGCGCTGGAAAACAATTTGATGTTTTCTACATTTTTTTATGACAAATTATATCGAATATAAATTTAAAGTTGCGGAAGTAGAGCCTTTTAATGAAATTATTATTGCAATGATTTCTGAACTACCCTTTGAAAGTTTTGTTGAAAACGAAGAAGGTTTTGATGCTTACATGCCAAAAACTGACGAAAATATTGACCAAGTAAAAGAAGTGATTGATTCTATCGAGAATATTGATTTTTCTTATACGCGTCAAGAAATTGAACAACAAAATTGGAATGCAACTTGGGAAGAAAATTTCACGCCAATTTTAGTGAATGACCAATGTTTGATTCGTGCAGAATTTCACGAAACAGTTGAAAATATTCCGTACGAAATTATCATTCAACCAAAAATGTCTTTTGGGACTGGACATCACTCTACAACACATTTGATGGTAGAATATATCTTGGAAACTGAATTTACAGGAAAAGATATTTTGGACATGGGCTGTGGAACGTCAATTCTTGCAATTTTAGGAATGAAACGTGGTGCAAATTATGCAGAATGTATCGATATTGACGAGTGGGCTGTGGAAAATTCTATCGAAAATGGAAAACGAAATGGTGTTAGTTTAGATGCGAAAATGGGTGATAATTCACTTTTGGGAAGCAAACAGTTTGACATTATTTTAGCGAATATCAACAAAAATATTTTAATCAGTCAAATTCCTTCTTACATCAATGTTTTGAATGAAAATGGTGATTTATTTTTAAGTGGATTGATGGAGCAAGATTTTGATGATATCTTAGCTTTTTGTACAGAAAATGGTTTGAAATTTGTATCTAAAAAACAACGAAATGAGTGGATTGCGCTACATTTCAAAAAATAAAATGATATGACAAAATACGCAACGCAACCCATGTGGGAAACGGAAAAAGATTCGGCTGTTGATGTATTGGAACAGGAATCACACAAATATCAAATTATTGTTTACAATGATGATGTGAATACTTTTGATTGGCTAATCGAATCGTTGATTGATGTTTGTGAACACACGCCAGAGCAAGCGGAACAATGTTCTATTTTGATTCACTACAAAGGTAAATGCGAAGTCTTGACGGGTGAATTAGAAGATTTAAAACCTCGATGCACAGAATTATTGAACCGAGGTTTAAGTGCAGAAATTATTTAGAATTTCTTAATAATCATATAAAGCAAAATCAGAATCGTCTAATGTTACATTGGACGATTTTTTGTTTTGATCACTCACTATATACGAATCATAGATCTTCTCGTAAACATGATTTTCTGTTTTTGTATCCACAACTTCTGTAGATTTTTCTGTAGAATTAATCACAAAAGGAGTTACAACCAATGCTAATAGCAATATACAAGCAGCAGCCCACCAAATATTGAAATGTACAACTTTTGTTTCTTTTTTATCAATAGTTTTCGATAAAATTGACTGTTCTAAATCGTCAAAATAATTAGTAGGGGTTGTATAATTTTCCTTTTGTTTTAAGCTTTTAAAATAAATTTCATCTTCTAAATTCTTAAAATAATTCTCTGGAACCTTAAAATTATTTTTTAATCCATTTTCTTTCATATCATTCATAAGACAAAAAAAAGTTAAAAAGGTTTAATCTTCATCCTCTAAAAATTCTTTAATTTTTGTAACTGCATGATGATAAGACGCCTTTAGCGCACCAACAGATGTTCCTGAAATTTCAGAAATTTGTTCATATTTCATTTCATCATAATATTTCATCATAAATACTACGCGCTGCTTTTCTGGCAAACTTGCAATCGCTTTTTGTAGTTTCAACTCAATTTCATCTCCTGTAAAATACTCATCCGTAGATAAATCATCTGCAATATTCATCGAATAATCTTCAAACGAAACATTTTGTTCTTTAGCATTTTTATGAATAAAATTGATGGTTTCGTTATAAGTAATCCTAAAAATCCATGTCGATAATTTTGATTCATTTTTGAATGAATTCAAATTTTGATAGATTTTTATAAAAACATTTTGAGCAATATCATCTGCGTCTTCATGAATCAAAACCATACGACGAATTTGCCAATAAACTCTCTGATGATAATCTTTTACAAGAAGTTTAAAAGCTTGTTCCCAATCCTTATTTAAAATGTGATCTAATATTTTCTGATCCAATTGAATAATATTAAGCTGTAAAGCTATTAAATTTCAAATGATAAACTTCTAATATTATTTCAAGTAATGTATATTTTATCTTTTTTTTAAGAAGTTTAATTCCCTATCTAGGTTTTGGAACCCTAAAATATCGATTAAGTAGATTATTTACAGTTAAATAACTATGCTTTGAATTTATTGTAATTTTTAACTTTTTACTTCTTTCGTAACTCAATTCTATTGCTCATAATTTTAAAAGCATGGCGTATGGCTATAAAAAAATGACCGATAAAAAGGAATACTATTTCACTCTGATCGAGAAATACAATATGCTTCAAAGAAGTTTACAAATGTGCTTGATTCCTATGGCGTAGAACGTAGCATGTCAAGAAAGAAAATAGCAATGCTGAAAGTTTTTAAAGATTGAAATTATTTATAGAAATAAATAAATTTCAAGAGAAAAAATGAAAACGAAAA
>NZ_JAOCDF010000034.1:0-39658 GCF_029840775.1 Empedobacter sp. GD03865 | reverse complement strand
AAATTAATTATTTGTAATCAATTTGTAGCGAATGAAATAAGATGTATTTCGGTAAACTTTTTAAAGTCTTAACTTCAACTGTTTCCGATATTTTTTGATAAAAGGTTTGATGAAAATAAATAGCCAAAAAGCGAACAAACAAATCACAATCGAATGTAAAAATTTCTGATTCTGATTTATTTTCATCAACTGATAATAGATTGAAATTATTAAATTGAGTAGATAATTTTGTTCCACAATCTATTTGTTCTGTGTGTTCTCTATGCGACTCGACAAGACTTCTCGTTTGAGAAAACTTCGAGATACTTATTACAAACGTAATAAATAACATTAAAAATACTATAGAGAAAACCTTTTTCATTAATGATGTAAAATTAGACGTTTTACTTTGTTCGTTTCTTATTTAAAAAATCAGATAAATATTCAAAAACGTGACAATTTTATTCTTTTTGACTATTCTAAAACCTTTGATGAATAAAATTTAATCTTACTTTAAAATGATTAATGTATTTAATTTCAATATTTTAATTATTTATTAAAATAAATCATTACCACCCGAAATCACTTATTTAATTTCTACGGAAGCTTCCAAACCAAATCAACTGCAACATAATGCACACCCGATTTAGCTTCTGAATAATTCCTAATCAAGTTGTTAACATAACCAATATCCATCGTCAACGGAGAATTCGGAATTTGGAACATATAATAAAGTCCCAAACGCGTTTCTTTGTACGCATATTTTGTCCAATGTTTTTCCACATCGTTCATATAACTCGTCGCAAACAAACCTTCGGCACTAAGCGCTAAAGATTGCTTATTCTTATCAGAAATTGGATACGTTAATTGCGATTTTACACGTGTTCTTAACTGAAAATTTTCGTCAACTTCATTAAAATCAGCATCAAAAAACTTTCTGAATTCTTGTCTAATTGTATTCTTCCATTTCAACTTTCCTAAATTCGCAGTATACGCATAACGCCCATAAACTCTAAACTCCTGCTCTATTCCTTCTTTGTGAAAAGGCGCTTCGGAGTCAAATTCATTTTGACGACGATAGCTTATCGCATAACTATATTGTTGATTTGGTTTGAATTTATTGTAAATCTCATAATTCAAGACTAAAATTGCAGGTTTATCAACTGGATTATAATTATCTAGCGAACTTTTTCGTCCCATTCCAACATAAGCAACCGCATATTTATTTCCAGTAGAATCTAACTTATGTTGCATACCAAAAGCAGCCCAAGAAGCAGTTTTAGCTTTCCCTAAACCTGGAGGACTTAGTTGTCCAAAACTTGTTGTAAGCGTGAATAAAAAGGCAGTAACAATGCTTATTTTGCGTATAATTGAAATCATTTTTATGTTTTGTTTGTTTTATTTTTTAGAATGAATAACTTAACGTAGCCATCATATTACTTGGAGATCCAGGAAAAACTCGAGTGTAATCAATTCCTCCTTGGAAATAATATTTATCGAAAATATTATTGAACTGAACTGAAATTTTTAATGGGTTCAAATCATAATAAATTGCAGCATTTACCACTGTGTAATCTGGCAAAAATCCCCACTCAGCATTACCTTGTGCATCTTTCCCAACAGAATTTTCCATACGTCGATCACTTACATAAGAAGCCCCAAGACCAAATCCTAAACCTTTGAACGTATCATGTAAAACCGAATATTTCAGCCATACATTCGCCATATTTTTCGGTGCGTTCGCCAAAGGCATTCCAACTTCCGAAGCAACAGAAGAAGCTTTAACCTCTGTATCTGTATAAGTATAATTGAAACTCATTTGTAAATTACGGTGCAATTGTCCTCGTAAATCCAATTCCAAACCTTTCGAAGAAACTTTACCCGATTGACGATAAACAGGGAAACCAGCATCGCTCAATTGTCCTGTTGGCATCATCATATCATTGCGTTGAATTTGATAAAGTGCTAAATCTATTTGTAATTTTTTCTTGAAAAATTCTGTTTTCAATCCTGTTTCTACTTGGAAACTTCTTTCTGATTTAAATGGTTTATCAGCACCATAATTTTTGTAATTCGCTACATAATCGGCAGCAATTGGCACATAACCTTGCGAATAATTAGCGAAATAATTTATTGTTGGCGTTACTTTATATGTCAATCCCACACGAGGCAACCATGTATCTTGAGTTGCTGAATAA
This sequence comes from Empedobacter sp. GD03865, assembly GCF_029840775.1. NCBI lineage: Bacteria > Pseudomonadati > Bacteroidota > Flavobacteriia > Flavobacteriales > Weeksellaceae > Empedobacter > Empedobacter sp. GD03865. Next base: position 37,481 of record NZ_JAOCDF010000034.1, on the reverse strand, counting down.
GGCGTTTTTGGATCTGCACTTTCTGATGTATAATGCTCGTAACGCAAACCAAATAACATTTCTAATCGATTAAACTTTACCTGATCTTGTACATAAACGCCTGTTGTTTTGTAAGAACTCAAAAATGGAAAAGACGCTTGTTTTAACCATTTGTAGGAAGATAAATCTTTCGATTCGTAAATTGGATGATTCAAATCAAATGTCAACGGAACAATTTCTCCATTCACCTCTTTGCTTCTCGCTTCTTTCTGCTGATTGTCCGCATCTGGCTTATATTGCGCATAATCAACACCAAAAATTATATTTTGTTTTACTTGTCCTTTTTGCAATTTATAATTCAAAAAAGCAACGGCATTATCTGTATAATCAGTCGCTTCACGAGACAAGAAACGCATGTTTACAATTGTGTTGTAAGGCGCATCTGCAAAGCTATTCAACGTTCTGTGCTCGTTTAATTTTTCTTTATAAATTGATTTTGAATAATTAAGCGTTAATGATAAATTATCTAAAATATTTTGTGTCAATTTTGTACGAAACGAAAATGTTTCTGTTTTAAAAAAATCCGATGGTTGCGACAATGTAAAAGAACGATTGATTGCATATAAATCTGTTTGTTTCACACCCATTCCACGATCCAAATAGCCATCAAAATTATCGTACGTTAAATCCACATCGATTTGTGTTCCTTTTCTTGGTTTAAACGTAAAAGATGGTGCTACTGAAACTATTTTTTGATTGTTATTTTTTCTGAATGTTTTACTTGTTTGATAACCTGCATTCAATCGATAGAATAAATTATTACTCAATGGTCCACCAATATCCAAGGTTGTACGCAAGGTTTCAAAACTTCCTGATGAAAAACTAAGAGCTCCTTTAAAATCTTCCAATGGTTTTTTAGTCACTAAATTAATTGTTCCTCCTGGTGCAATATCTCCAAATAAAGTTCCTCCCGAACCTTTCAAAACCTCGATTCTTTCTAAATTAATCGTCAAAGGCGAATTGAAATAACTTGTTCCATATCCAAAACCAGAACGCAAACCATTCACCAAACGCAAACTATTTCCATATCCACTGCTAAAACCTCTCAACGTATAATCGTCGTAAGATGAAGCTTGATTAACACCCGATAAATCATGCACCATATCCGAAACTTTGAACGCTTGTTTATCGTCCATCAATTGGCGATTCGCAATACTAATTGTTTGTGGTAAATCTTTCAGATTTCCATTCAATTTTCCATCAAAAGTGATCGTATGTTGATAATATGAATTCTTTTTATCTGAGCTAATTAAAACTTCTCCTAATTGCGTCGATTCCTTTGATAAATAGATTTTAAGACCAGTTTGCTCATTCCAATTTTGTTTTGTAATTACAAAATTTGTCGAATTCAAACCATCAGCCATAATCGAAATTATCAACGGAAGTTGAACTTCTTTTTCGAATTTAAACTCTCCATTTTCAGCAGTTTCTACGTTGTACGTATCATTTTCTATTGAAATAATTGCATTCGAAATTGGTTGATCTTCTTGATTAAGAATTTTACCAAAAATCATTTTTGTTTCTTGCGCAGTTGCTGTTATACCAAGAAAAATGAAAAAACTAAAGGTGATAATTTTATACATGAAAGATGTTTTCATTTTGAGAAATATTATTTTTTAATTCGATTGTACTAATCTCTTTTTGCATATGATAAGTCGGAAAGCTTGATTCTTCACAAAACATCATCAAATCAAAACCTTGTCTTAACCAGAATTCATACGCTCCTGGCAAACTTGGGTGCGTGTGCAAATACAAACGATGAATATTTTTTTGATGCGCTTGTTTTTCCAATTCCTGAAACAATTGCGTTCCCAAACCAAATCGACGATAAGCTGGTTCGACAAACAAACGAGCAACCTCAACCGTTTTTTCTTTACCCACAGAAAGATGAGGAAAACGATAATCGAAAGGCATCATACCGATAACGCCAATAATTTTATTGTTTTCATCACGTGCCTGAAGAAAAATTCCAGCTTGACTTTCGATGTAATTTGACATAAAATTCAACAAGTCTTTTGGAACAATTGTCGGATCTAATGTTGGAAATAAATCGCGTCTAAACTCGATCACATAAGGCAATATTTCTTCGACCTGATGAGTTTCAACAGGTGTAATTTTTATATTTTTCATTCAATTTTTATTTTAATTGTGGCACAAACAATTGTTTTCCTTGATGAGTTAAATTCAATAAAGGCAATTGATACGTTTCTTGCAGAATATTTTTAATTTCTTCTTGATTATAATTTTCTAAATCAACCAATTGATGATTTTTCATCATATAAAATTGATCACCATACATAAATGCCAAATTAGGATCATGCATCACACAAAGCACTGTTTTTCCTTGCTTGACAAGTTCTTGTAAGGTTTCTAAAACCAAAACTTGGTAATGTAAATCCAAGTGATTCGTTGGTTCGTCTAACATCAAAACATCTGGATTTTGAACCAAAACACGACACAACAACACCAATTGTCTTTCTCCACCAGAAAGCGAAGTATAAGCTTTGTCTTTTAAATGCCATAAATTAAACTTCGTCAACATTTCTTCAACAATTTGATAATCTTCATTTTTAGGAGAAAATCTCGAAAAAGAAGCGCGACCAGTCATCACTACATCAAAAACTTTGAACGGAAAAGTAGTTTGATGAAACTGCGTCATAAAACCTAAACGAAGCGAAGATGATCCAATTTTTATCTTTCTACGTTCTTCATTTCCAATGAAAACATTTCCGTCGTATTTCTTCTCCAAACCTGCAATGATGTTAAACAAAGTTGATTTTCCACTTCCGTTTTTTCCCATCACAACAGATAATTTTGCTTCAGAAAAATTGACATTTACATCATTCAGAATTTTATCTTTTCCGTACGTAAACGATAAATTTTGTATGTTAACTATTGCTTTCATTAGTTCCAATTTGCTGCGTTTTTTCTCATCAGATAAATAAAAATTGGTGCACCAATCAACATTGTAAAAACACCAACCGGAATCTCAAAAGGCATTACCGTTCTCGAAAAATCATCGATTACTAAAAGAAGAGTTCCGCCAATACTAATATTTGCCCAAACCGTTTTTTCGTTATTTGGTCCAAAAAACATTCGACTAATATGTGGAACAATTAATCCAAATAAACTTATCACACCAACTGCAGCAACACAAGCGGCTGTAATTAAAGTTGCAACACCTATCAAAACAACCTTCAAAAGTCCTGGTTTTACGCCAACTGCAAGCGCTTCTTCATCGCCCAAAGACAATAAATTGAGTTTCCAACGGAATAAAATAATAATGGTTAAACCAATTAAAATCGGATAAAAAGCAATTTCTACTTTTTCCCAAGAAGCTGTATGTAAATTTCCCATCGTCCATTGCACAATCATTTGCAATTTGTATGGATCGCTGATGTATTGTAAAAGTGTCAAAACAGCTGTAAAAACTCCAGAAATTATCATTCCTGATAAAACCATATTGATTAACGAACTTTTGACGTTTGTTTTAGAAATTAAATACGTTAATAAAACAGCGCAAATTCCAAATACAAATGCTGAAATATTGATAGATAATACAGGAACAACCATTGCTAAAGCTGCGCCAACAGCAGAACCAGATGATATACCTAATGTAAATGGATCTACAATTGGGTTTCTGAAAATTGCCTGTAAAACATTTCCAGAAGATGCCAAAGCTGTACCAACAATAAACGTTAATACAATACGAGGTAAACGAACTTGCCACAAAATAGTTTCTATACTTGATTGAGGTAAATTAGTTGTTCCCGAAATTAACTTGCTCATTGCAGATGAACTGTAACGAATCAACTCCGAAATACCTACAAAATTCGTTGCGCCCATTGTCATAGAAAGAATGACAACCGTAAGTGGTAAAATCAAAAGTAGACCGTAAGTTTTCAATTTAGATTGCATTTTTCTTGTATAAATCTGGTTTTTGGTACAATTGCATGATATCATTTTGTACCTCTTTATCTAATTGTTCCGTCGAATAAGCCGAAGGATAACACCAATTGCGAAGTTGTTTGGCAAATAATAAAAACTTAACTGTATGCGGATCGTAATAAAACGCAGGATTCATAGCGAAAACTTGTTTTGATTTTACCGCTGGCAAAGCATCCAATTCTTTTAGTTGATACACCTCATCAAGGCTCGAATTCCAAAGAACAATCAAATCTGGATTCCATTTATAGATCGATTCTGCACCAACATTTGGCGATTCCATTTCTAATGGACAAGCATTTTCTGCACCCGATAATTTGATCGCTAAATCTAATAAAGTTCCTTTTCCAGATGTCGAAAAAATACGTCCTTTAGACCACGCATAATAGACTTTTTTAGGTTTTTCATTTACAGAAGCTTTCAACTTTTTAGCCTCTGCTTTTACATAAGAAACCACTTCTTCTGCACGCTGTTTTTTTCCTAATAAAGTTCCCATTCCAAGCAATTCTTTGTAAATCTTATCTTGACTTAAACTTGAAACGGTAAAAACTGGAATATTTAATTCTTCTAATTGCTGAATTGTTTCAATATTTTGTTCATAAACAATCGCTAAATCAGGTTGCAAACCAACAATTGTTTCGATATTACTTGATCCACCTCCAAAAGTTGGCGTCGCAATTGTTTTATTTTTAATTCGCTCATCTAATTTTGCATAGAACTCAAATTTATCTTCATTCTGAAAAACTTGTTGCGGAATTCCAACCACTTTATCTTCGGCGTGCAACATGTAAATTTCGTCCAAAGAAGGTTCAAAAAGTACAATCACTCGTTTTGCTTCTTGTGGTAACAAAACCATTTTTCCACGACTATCTTCCGCTTTTATTTCACCTTGTCGTTCGCTCTTTTTTGAAGAAGAAGAATGACAACTTTGAAAGAAAATAAAGAATGATAAAATAAGGGTTATACGATGAAATATTTTACAATTCATGGTTTAATTTTTTACCAAATTTTTTAATAAAAATTCACTGATTAATTGTGCTTCGACAAGTTGTATTTTATCTTGATAACGAGTCAAAAGTTGCTCGTACATACGACCATCATAAGGAAGCAAAAGTTGATTATCGTCGTCGTTTTTCCAATAAATAGGAAGGTGACGATTGCCAACGAAGTAACAAAAATCAGCGGCATCGGACTTCGACTTTGCAGAAAACTGAATACACAAACAAGGTTTTATGTAAACTAAAGCTATTAATTTGTTTTCATGAAATAATCGATCGCCGTTCTGCCACTCATTTTTAGTTTGTAATCGAAGTTCTAATGTTAAACCAGCAGTTGTTTTTCTCGTAATTTTTTGTTTTCGAATCTCAAACCATTCAATCGTTAATTGATCCAAAATATTTTCCACTTCTTCAGTTTTTGACTGAATTTCATCTATAATTACCAACTGATTTTCCATTGTTTCGATCTATTATTTTTGTTGTGCAGCTTCTTTTTTCAACTGAACTTTCTCTTTCAACCATTGACACCATTCGTCAATTCCTTCTCCATTCAACGTACTGATTGTTTGCACTTCTAAGTTTGGATTAACCTCTCTTGCATCCTTTGTAACCGCCTCGATAGAAAAAGGAACATATGGTAATAAATCTGATTTAGAAACCAACATCAATTCACTTGTTAAGAACATACGTGGATATTTCTTTGGTTTGTCATCACCTTCAGTTGTAGCGATAAGTGTAACACGATAATCTTCACCTAAATCAAAAGCAGATGGACAAAGAAGATTTCCTACATTTTCGATAAATAATAAATCTGTTCCATCCAAATTAATATGATCCAAAGCTTGTAAAATCATTTGCGCTTCGATATGACACATTCCACCTGTTACAATTTGTAAAGCATTGATTCCTACTTCGCGCATACGAACTGCATCACGCTCCGTTTCTGGATCACCAACTAAAACAGAAATATTCAATTCTTTACTCAAACGTTTTCCAATTTCTTGTAACAACGTTGTTTTTCCTGATCCTGGAGACGAACAAACATTGATGATACAAACATCTTTCAGACGTTCGCGAATTGCATTTGCAACATAATCGTTGGCTTTTAATAAATGTAAAGTTGTGTTGTCGCATTGAACAGATCCTACTCTATTCCCAAGACTTTTTGGATTTTGTGTATTTGTTGACATAATTGAAATATGTTTAATGATTATTTATTTTTAAAGATGACTTGCGAGATAAAAAGCTCATTTCCTTTGACAATTGTACTAGACGGTGTTGAGCAATCTTCGCAAACAAATTTGTGATAGTTGACTTCGAAATTCTTGTGACAATGTTCGCAATACGCCACAATTTCATTGACTAAAACCTCTAACTCAATTTCATTATAATTTTGGTTATCAGCTATAAATGCATCAAATGCATTTTGGATTAAAACAGGTTGAACATTTGATAAAAGGCCAGCTGTAATTTGAACTTTTTCTATGTCTTCTATTTTCGAATCATAGTGCTCGTTCAACGTATCAAATATGTCTTTGACAATACTTAATTCGTGCATAATTTTTAATTTTTGTGAATAGATTACCTCTTTCTAAACAAAATGAATGCTTAGAAAATAGTTATATATAAGGAAACTTCGTGTTTATCAGATAAATGGTAAACCGTAGATATAATGCCTCAAAAGGCAAATTTTATTAGTTGAAGTAGAAAATAAATCAGAAAAAACACGAACACAAATCTGCTGATTAAAATTAAATTTAACATCTGCGTTGATAAATTCATCAAAAGAAAAATCATTCGTTTTAGACTCTTCTATCATTGTGTTGAATATCACTTTCTCTGAATCGTGAAATTTTGAAGTTAGATTTTCGACATTTTTAGGTGCATGATTTTGATTTGTTTTGTTGACATTAACTAACAGAACAAATAAAAGAAGTACAGCTGCTATGTAACTAATCGCTTTCATTTCGAGTGTAAAGGTACTACAACATTCTACCCAAAGGATTATTCAAAATAGAGGATAAATGTTCAAAAACGTTACAAATCAATAAAAATTATTTCGTTTACAAAAACGAATTTAAAATTGTTTATCGATACATTTTTATTGTTTTACAATAAATTTATTTTGTAATTCAAAATATTTATATTCAATTTGAAAAATAAATAATTACTAAATATGGAAACTAAATTTTATTTAAAAATATTCAAATGAAACAAGAAAACGATTTAACGATATAAATTATGGCGATTATTATCAATTTAGATGTCATGATGGCAAAACGAAAAATGTCGCTAAATGAATTGAGTGAAAAAGTTGGTATTACGTTATCCAACTTATCTATCCTAAAAAATGGAAAAGCTAAAGCAATTCGTTTCGAAACTTTGAATGCAATTTGCAAAGCTTTAGATTGCAAACCAGGTGATATTATTGACTATATGGAAGATTAAAACAAAAAAAGGAACTCAATATTGAGATTCCTTTTTATATTTTTTAATAATTACTTACTTAATCGTGATTTCGTTTCTATTCAGTTGAAGGAAACCTTCCTTTTCTAAAGCTTTCAACAAACGAGAAATAACAACACGAGAAGTATTGAGTTCATAAGCAATTTCTTGATGCGTTTTTAACACAACTTTACCTTTATTGATACTTGCGACATCCAACAGATATTTTTTCAAACGTTCGTTCATATCATTAAAAGCTAAATTGTCAATCGCTACCAACATTTCCTCCATTCTATTATTGTAACTATCAAAAATAAAACGTCTCCACGAAGGATATTTTGCCAACCATTCGTCCATTTTTACAATCGGAATCATCACCAGTTCTCCATCAGTTTCGGCAACAGCACGTATTTTACTTTGTTTATCACCCAAACAACACGCCATCGTCATAGCACATGTATCACCTTTTTCGAGAAAATACAACAACAATTCTCCTTCGTCAAAATCTTCGCGCATAATCTTGATTGCACCACTCAAAAGAATTGGCATTCCTTTGATAAATTGGTTCAAATCTATCATCACATCATTCGCTTTAAATTCTATCAAAGATCCTAATTCATCGATTTCATTCAATAATTCTTCCTCAAATTGATATGGATAAGTTGCTTCTATTTTCTCTTTTATCATGTTTAATGTGGGATTTTGTTTCTAATTTTTCCGTAAAGAAAGGTACCGATTAATGCACCTAAAATTGTAATTAAAATTGGATAAACTCCCGCGCCTAATAACACAAATATTGGTCCAGGACAAGCGCCAACTAAAGCCCAACCTAATCCGAAGAAAATTCCTCCGATCAAATAACGAGCAATTGATTTCGTTTTGGGTTGAATCACAATTTTTTCACCATCGATATCTTTTACTTCTTTCTTTTTCATCCATTGTATTCCAATCAAACCTACAACCAAAGCCGAACCAATAAATCCGTACATGTGGAAAGATTGAAAATTGAACATTTCGAAAATGCGAAACCAAGAGGCCGTTTCTGCCTTGTACATGGTTACACCAAAGATAACACCTAATATGATATAAACTAAACTTCTCATGAGATTAAAAAATTAAAGGAAACAAAACGTGAACCATCAAAAGTCCACCGATAAAAAAGCCGATAACAGCGATTAATGAAGGTAACTGCAAATCACTTAAACCTGAAATCGCATGTCCAGATGTACAACCACCAGCGTAGCGCGTTCCAAAACCAATTAATAATCCACCAACAAATAATAAAGCAATATTTTTAACAGACATCGTTTCAAAAATTTCGGTTGGAGAATATGCTTTTCCTGCACTTTCAAATCCCATTGCATTCAATTTTGCAATTGTAGCTTCTGAAATTTCAGGTATTTGATTATCTGATAAAAAATGTATCGAAACAAAACCTCCTATTACTGCGCCAACTAAGAATAATAAATTCCATTTTTGAGCTTTCCAATCAAACGAGAAAAAATCACATGATTTTCCTCCTCCCAAAGCTGAACAAATAGTTCTGAAATTTGATGAAAATCCAAAACTTTTTCCGAAATAAATCAATAAAAGCATTACAATTGCGATTATTGGTCCGCCAATATACCATGGCCAAGGTTGTAAGATAAATTCCATTTTGTATTTTTTCTAAAACGTGTACAAAGTTGGTAAATCAAAATTAAAATGAAAGTTACAAATGTTACAGTTTACTTAAGATATATTATTTCAAAAGCAATCCAAGAATTTTATACATTTGATCATTAATGAAAAAAATCAATAAACGAAAAGTTTTTAAACGAATGCTTTACTTCCTATTAAGTTTGATTGTAATTCTTGTAATTGCAACTTTCGCTATTCTACAAATGGATACTTTTGGTGCTGATGCAACTGGAAAACGATTGGAACGAATGAAACAATCGAAGTTGTATAAAAATGGACAATTTCAAAATATTCATCACACACCTGCATTTGCAGAAGGTTTTGATACCAAAAAAGTGATGTGGGATTTTTTCTTTGGTGCGAAAAATCCAAAACTCAATCCGAAAGATTCTATTCCGCATATTCAGACGGATATCAAATCTATTGATAAATCTGAAAATGTATTTATTTGGTTGGGACATTCGTCTTATTATATTCAATTGGATGGTGTTAATTTCCTAATCGATCCTGTTTTTAGTGATTACGGTTCGCCTTTACCAATTTTCAATAAAGCATTTAAAGGAGCAAATACGTATCACGCAAAAGATTTCCCAAAGATTGATTATTTGGTTATTTCACACGATCATTACGATCACTTGGATTATGAAACAGTGAAAGAATTACGTCCAAAAGTGGAGAAAGTGATTCTTCCGCTTGGAGTTGGCGCACATTTCGAGAAGTGGAATTATCTACCAGAACAATTAATCGAAGAAGAATGGAACACAAGCGTTTCATTAAAAAATAACTTAAAAATTACTTTTACACCAGCTCGTCATTTTTCTGGTAGAAAATTTAAACGAAATACAACACTTTGGACTTCTTATGTATTGGAAACACCTACGCAAAAAATATTTTTAGGTGGTGATAGCGGTTATGATACGCATTTCAAAGAAATTGGAGAAAAATATGGTCCGTTTGATTTTGCGATTCTAGAAAATGGACAATACAACGATGCTTGGAAATACATTCATGCTTTACCAACAGATTTACCTGCGATCATTACCGATTTAAAAGCTAAACATATTATTCCTGTACATGCTGCAAAATTTGCTTTGGCAAAACATGCTTGGGACGAACCTTTGGAAAAAATTATAGAGAATGGTAAGCAAAATAAGCTCGATATTTTGACGCCTATGATTGGTGAACCACTAAATTTGAACGATTCTGTCTTTCACTTCAAAGAATGGTGGAGGGATTAAAACATTTATTACCGAATAATATTCGAAATATTTTTTAAATCTTTAAACAATATTCGAAATTATTGATTTATAATAAGTTTATTCTGAATTATCTTCAGAAAACCATTTGTATTCCGTAATTTTGGCAACTGAAATTTAACTTTAAACAAAAAAATAAACAAAATGGAACTGAATAGAGAACGTCTATTGGAATTGGTGCAAAAATATGGTGCGCCCTTGTATGTATATGATGCGAACAAAATTAGATCGCAATATGAAAAGATGACAAATGCATTTTCTACAGTCAAACGTTTAAAGTTAAATTATGCATGTAAGGCGAACACAAATCTTAATCTTTTAAAGTATTTCAAATCACTTGGTTCAGGATTGGATACGGTTTCTATTCAAGAAGTAGAATTGGGATTAATGGCGGGTTTCAAGCCTAAAGAAATCATTTATACGCCAAATGGTGTTTCGTATGCTGAAATTAAAAAAGCAATTGATTTAGGTGTTCGCATCAATATCGATAACCTTTCTGTTTTAGAAACATTTGGTCAAGATTTTCCTAAATATCCAGTTTGTGTGCGTATTAATCCACATATTATGGCAGGTGGAAATGCAAATATTTCGGTTGGACATATTGATTCAAAATTCGGAATTTCTATTCACCAATTACCACATATCAAACGTGTTGTAGAAAATACAGGTTTACATTTGGATGGTGTTCACATGCATACAGGTTCTGATATTTTAGATATTGATGTTTTCTTACAAGGAGCTGAAATTTTATTTGAAGTTGCAGCAGAATTCAAGAATTTATCTTACATCGATTTTGGATCAGGATTTAAAGTTCCTTACTATCCAGGCGCAGACGAAACAGATATTGAATATTTAGGAGAGCGTTTATCAGCTCGTTTCAATGAGTTCGAAAAAGCGTACGGAAAACCTTTGACATTAATGTTCGAGCCAGGAAAATATATGGTTTCTGAAGCAGGATCTTTCTTAGCAACTGTAAATGTTGTGAAACAAACAACTTCTACTGTTTTTGCAGGAATTGATACAGGTTTCAACCATTTAATTCGTCCAATGTTTTATAGTGCTCATCACGAAATTGAAAATATTTCAAATCCAGAAGGTCGTAGCCGTTATTACACAGTTGTGGGATATATTTGTGAAACAGATACGTTTGGATCGAATCGTAAAATAAATGAAATTAGCGAAGGAGATGTGTTGTGTTTCCACAATGCAGGAGCATATTGTTTCTCGATGGCTTCGAATTACAATTCGCGTTTCAAACCTGCGGAAGTCTTGTTAATTGACGACAAAGATTATTTAATTCGTCGTCGCGAAACAATTCAAGATTTAATCGCAACAACAGAGGATATAAAATTCTAAGCTCAGAATTTTTATATATTTTTATAGTATTTTAAAGCTCAATTCAAGGATTGGGCTTTTTTTATTTACCTAATTTCAGTGGTTTACTAAAAAACAATTCGTGTACAGTACTTCTAAATAAGTTTTGTCCGTATGTTTTTGAATCATCATATTCGTAAGGAATTCATTTCTCAACTGGCTTTAAAGGAGAAACATCTTGTTGTTGATTTGTATAATTTTTGATATAATCTTGCATCAATTCATTGTTCTTTTCAAGTGATAAATCTTGTGAATATTTAAAATCAAAATATCCAGATTGTTGAGCAAAATTCATCAACAATTTATTTTTTAAATTATCATTCTGAGCAACTTCTTGCGCAAAAAGAGCAATTGGAAAAAGAAAGAATAAAAGTGGTTTCATTATCAATCATTTACTTTTTTAAAGTTATGAAAATATTTTGAAGATATAATCTATCCAATTTTAAAAACTTTACAATGACATTCGTCTTATGCAATTCGAAATGAATTAAATACTTTTGCCTCAAAGTTAGTATATGGAAGAAAAAAAAGACAAACGAAGTACCTCTCAAAAATTAATAGACGATGCTTTCTTCCTATTTTTGATGATTCTTGGAGCTTTTTGTGTGTTAATAATTCTTGTTGTGGTCTAAAAAATGAAACTATTTGATACTTATTTTAGTTTCTATATTCTGAGTTGGATTTTCATCAAACTTACACGAATTTATTCCATAGAAATTGAGTATCTCAACCATTATTTGACAGATATTTTTGCCGTTCCTGCAATGACACATTTGGGAAGTTATATCATTTCGAAAGTAAAATACAACAATCAATTATATATTTACCCTACAAGTTATTTGGTCATTACAGCGTTCGTTCTCAGTTTTTTGTTAGAATTTCTTATGCCAAAATTTTCTTCAAATTACACAGCAGATATATTGGATGTTGTCTGCTATTTTATCGGAATTATTTTTTACTTAAAAATTCATAAACCATACTTAATTCAAAAATATACTACTTCTGAATTTACTCCGTCTTGAAAATTTTCATTCTGCCAACCATAAAAACCATAATCAATCCAAAGCAAGCAAATAAAGCATAAGAGTATCTCAAATCAAAAGCTTCTGCAATATAACCAATCAGCGGTGGTCCCATCAAAAATCCTAAAAAAGATATACTAGAAACCATTGCCAATGCAACACCTGGGTTAACATTTTTGTTTTTACCTGCTACACTATAAACCGTTGGCACATTACACGCAACGCCCAATCCAACCATCATAAATGCAATTGTACACACAATAAATTGAGGAAAAAATACCGAAAGCATCAAACCAGAAAACATCAAAATGCCACTAATTTGCATCACGCGTTGTTTACCATATTTACTGATAAAATAATCACCAACAAAACGTCCTGTCGCCATCATCACCATAAACGATGCATAACCAACGACAACCAAATTCTGCGGCGCTTTTACAATATCTTGAAAATAAACACCACTCCAATCGAACATCGCACCTTCTGTTGCCATACTCAAAAACCCAATAATTCCCAATTGAACCAAAACTGTATCTGGTTTAGAAAAAATAGATTTCTTTTCCTTTGTTGGAGCTGGCGTTGAATCGACTAAATATTTTTTATTAATGAACCAACTCAAAATGATTAAGCCATAAATAATCACAAAATGATAAAATGTATTCACATGCAAATTCATCATCAATAAACCAATCAAAGCACCTGTAAAACCAGCGATACTCCACGCACCATGAAAAGAGGACATAATCGATTTTCCATATATTTTCTCTACCTCAACTCCTTGCGTATTCACCGAAATATTGCACATGTTTCCTATTACTCCAAAGAAAAATAAAACAGCACCTAATTGATAAAAATTTTGAGCCAAACCTATACAACAAAGAATTAAAGGATAAATTAAAACGACAATTCGTAAGACATTTTTACTTCCATATTTCGCGACTAATTTTCCTGAAAGCGCCATTGTACACAACTGTCCAATCGGCATTAACAACAATAATGTTCCCAATTGTCCTTCAGAAATTCCTAAATCTGATTTAATCGTCGGAATACGACTTGCCCAAGACGAAAAAGCTAAACCTTGCGAAAAAAAGAAGAGCGAAACAGCGAATCGAATGCGATTTTTTTGAGTTGATGATAATTCTGTTGATGAAAGCATGGCTAAAAAATATGCGACAAAGTTAAGCTACTCTCCTGAAATTATAAACTCAAATGCAAAATAGGATAAGCTTTTCCCTCGTTATCTTTTTCAGAACGAGAAGTAACCTTAAAACCTTGGCTTAAATAAAAATCAATCGCTTGCTGATTTTGTTCATTCACATCAACCGATTTCACATTCAATTCTTGAATAGAAAAATCCAACAAAGTCTTCCCTACTCCCTTTCTTCGAAAATCATTGTGAATAAATAACATTTCAAGATTTTGCTCTGCAACACCTACAAATCCTACCAATTGATTTCCGATTTCGTAACCAAATAAGGCTACATGCGGAAAATAATTAGGTAAATTTTCTTTATAATATTCAAAATCTTCTTTTGCTAAAAAATGGTGTGTGTTACTAACCGAACTTACCCAAATATCTCTCAATCTCGGAAAATCTACTTCTTCAATTCTTCTAATCATGACTAAAATTAATTACAACAAAGATATAAACGACTCTTTTCAAAAAAAACAATAAAAATATTCTATTGAGAATCATTTTGTTAAAAATTATTTTAAAAATAATTGTTTTTAGAATTTGGAAAAACGAAAAAGCGTTCTATATTTGCACTCGCAATACCGCAGTAGACTGCGTTATTGGAGAGTTGGCAGAGTGGTCGAATGCGGCAGTCTTGAAAACTGTTGAGGGTCACACCTCCGGGGGTTCGAATCCCTCACTCTCCGCTAAAAGCTTGAACATTTGTTCAAGCTTTTTTTGTTTTTATAACTCAAAGAATAGATTTTATGAATATTCTTTTTGTGATAACCTCATCACGAATTCGCTTCCAACGCCATATTCGCTAAATACATCCAACGTTCCTTTTTGAGCTTCGATAAATTCTTTGCTAATAGCCAAGCCCAAACCTGTACCTTCTTTGTGAGTGCCTGGTACACGAAAATAACGGTCGAAAACTTTGGGTAAAAATTCGGTTGGAATCCCAATTCCTTCGTCTTTAACTTTGAAAGATGTTTCGGTTGTTGTTTGTTCAATAGTAATCCAAATTCGAGCATTTTCGTGAGAATAATGTATTGCATTTGAGATTAGATTTGATAAAACCCAAGCTGTTTTTTCAAGATCAACTTTTATAGATTCTAAATGATTTGGAATATTCGTTTCTATGATTAAATGCTTTTGTTCAGCTAAAGTTTGATTGGCTTTAACTGCATTTTCTACAATTTCGATAGGGAAAACTTCTGTTTTATTCATTTGAATTGTACCACTTTCTATCTGTGTTAAGTTGAGTAATTCTTTTGTTATTCGCAATAAACGATGTACATCATCGTCAATACTAGTTACCAAATCATTTTGTTCTTCGTTTAATGTTCCTATTTGCTTATTTCGAAGCAATTGCAAACTCATTTCCATAGATGAAATAGGCGTTTTAAATTCATGCGAAACTGTAGCAATAAATCGTGTTTTGGCTGCATCTAGTTCTTTAAATTCGGTAATGTTTCTAAGAATAATCACATGCCCAACAACTTGTTTTATCGTTTCTCCTGTTGGAATTATTTCGATGTGAAAAATTTCTTTGGTAAAAAATTGTTCTTTTTCATCCACTACAATTTGCAAAGGTTTTTCGTCTTTTATAATTTCTGTTTCGATATTTTGCAATAACAATCGAATCAAATCATTGTGCAAAGCCAAATCTTTACCTGCCTTATTTACCATTTGTTTAGCAGATAATCCTGTTACTTTTACAGCTTCATTATTCGCGAAAATTACTTGCATTTGTTCATCCAAACCAATTACAACATCGTGCATATTATTAATCAACGTTTCCATTCTTGTTTTTTGTTTTAGAATAGTTGCTAAATGACTTTCGTTGTATTCTTCTAATTTATAAGCCATGGTGTTAAAAGATTGTGCTAAATCGCCAAATTCATCTTTTTTGTCTAAATACACGCGTTCTTTGTAATTATTCGAAGCAATTTCCTTGATACTATTCGTCAATTTTTGAATAGGATTTGCAATATTAGACGGAATCTTCATTAAAGAATTAAAGGCTATAAAAATACATGCGATACCTGTGAAAATGATTAATAAAATGGCTTGATTAGCGGTCTTTTCAGCAAATTCACTTTTAATTTCTATGGCTTGCATATTCATTTCCATCATTTCTAAAAGCGAAATTCTAACATCTTTTAATAGTTCTGGAGAATGATTTCCTTCTTTATAAGCATCAAATTTATCTCGAATCTGTTGATTCAATTCTTTTTCACCTTGTTCTGTTGCGTTTAATTCTTGATTTGCTAATTGCTTTTCAAACGATTTGGAATTAAAGTTTTCCGCATCATTTAAATTTCGCATCATACTTTTTGCATAAATCAACGAGTTGTAATTATCATGCAAAATATTTTGTGTATCATTTTTCAATGAATAAATAGACCTAGTTGCTACAGCTGCCAATAATACAATCAATAAAAACAGCAAGCCTAATCCTAAGCGAAGTTTAGTTTTAATTCTCATTTTGATAAAATAATCACATCAACATGTAACGAAGATAGTTTTTTTAGTAATTGATTAAATACATTCGTAGCCAAAATAATCTGGATTAAATTTAACTTTGGTTTTCCCAAGCAAACAGTGGTAATATTACGCAATTCAATTTGTTGAATGATAGCTGTAGAAACTCGTTGATTCTTTACTTTAATAATTTCAGCACCTAATTCTGTAGCTAATTTTAAATTATTGATGAGATGTCGTTGTTTGTCCAAAGCAATTTTATTAGGATGTTCTTTTGGCGTTTCTACGTACAATACAAACCAACGTGAATTATAATATCCAGCCAAACGAGCGGTTTTTCGAATAACAGTTTTGGCATTTTTATCATTGCTACTAATGCATGCCAAAAAACGCGACGGTTTTGCATAAACAGATGATACATATTCGGTTTCAACCTTTTTTTCTACATGTGAAGCAACTTCTTTTAAAGCTAATTCACGCAATTGTAAAATATTTGAAGGAATAAAAAAGTTGTTTAAAGCCGTTTGAATTTTATCTTTCGGGTAAATTTTTCCTGTTTTTAATCGTTCAATTAAATCATCTGCGGTTAAATCTATATTTACAATTTCATCTGCTTGTTCCAAAATTATATCAGGAATTCTTTCCGAAACGTCAATTGTTGTAATTTCAGAAATACTATTATTCAAACTTTCTAAATGTTGAATATTTACAGCAGAAATAACATTGATACCAGCATCTAAAATTTCAATAACATCTTGCCAACGTTTTGCATGTTTGCTTCCAAAAACATTAGAATGTGCCAATTCATCCACAATAACAATTTCGGGTCTTTGTCTTAAAATTTCTTCCAAATCCATTTCTTCGACAGATTTACCTTTGTAGTAAATTATTTTTCGTGGAATTATCGTTAATCCTATAACAAGATTTTCTGTTTCGACACGTTTATGGGTTTCGATATATCCAATTTTTACATCGATCTTATTTTTTTGCAATTCGTGTGCTTCTTGCAACATACGATACGATTTTCCAACGCCAGCGCACATTCCAATATATACCTTAAACTTGCCTCGTTTCGATTTCCGAATCAAGGCAAGAAAGTCTTCTGCTGTATGTTGTGTTTCTTTTTCCATTTATAGTTTTAATGCTAAAGAAGTTGTGAAAAATGTTTCATTTGATACATTTTTATCATTTCGAAAATAGATATCATCTTTACTCGAAAAATTTCTAATTTCTGTTCTCCACATCAAATTATTTGTAAAATAATGATCTAAATTCAAAGAAAAGCCAACTGTTTTGAAACCATTCTGTGAATCAGTTGAGATTATTACACCTTTCTCATCAGCATAATATTCGGCACGTGCAGTTGCAGACCATTTTTCATTGAATGTATATTGCCCAACTAAAATAGGACTGTACCAAATATTATAACTGTCTGATCCTTTCGATTTTTGTTGTGCACCAATATCAAAACCTGCGGTTATTGAAAGCTTTTTAATAGGTTTAAAAACAGCATAAAGATGATGAAAATAACGCATTTGACGCAAAGAATCAGGAGTATCGCTACCAATAAACGAGCTGCTGTTGATCGAAAATTTTTCATTTGGTGTGTAAGTAATTTGATGTCCAAAAGCTGGTGTAGAATTACCATCAAGACGCTTGATACGTTGCCAACCATTTAAATAATGCAAACTCATTGCCCATTTGTTATTTGGCGAAATATAACTCAGCTTAACACCAGTTGAAAAATACGGTGAATTCTCTGCCTGAATACTTCGTGTAAGTGTTGCAACATTAGCACCAATCGCACTTTCAAATCCAATGTGAGAAGGCATAATACCTGCATCTATCCACAAGTTTTTATTCTTTGAAAGTTTGACACCGATATTTGCTTCGTAAATATTTCTTAAACCATCAGGTTCTGCAGCAAGATTTGATTGCGTATAAGTTCCTGCCATTAAAGCAAGATTTCCTCGAACTCGTTCATCAGTGTATTGCAATTGAATTGTTCCGAAGTTTAAATTCGCCTCATTGTGTCGATTAAACGAATACAAATAATTAGGAAGCTGATTGTTTTTTGGTTGATTAAAATCGTAGGTATAATAAACTTCTGCATAACCAGAAAGTTTTAATTTCTGAATAGAATCGTTTTGAGCTTGAATATTTAAACCCAAAATAAAAGAACCAAAAGCAAGTATTTTTTTCATTATTTCGATAATTTATCCAATTCGATATTCAGTTTTAAGACATTGATTTTATCAGGACCTAAACTTCCTAATAAAGGTTTTTCAATTTGGTTATCAATCAATTCTTTTACTTTTTCGTGATCTAAACCTCGAGTTTTTGCAATTCGATCAACTTGTACAATTGCTCCTTGAACTGAAATATTAGGATCTAAACCACTTCCGCTAGCCGTAATTAAATCTACAGGAACGTCTTCTTTTTTTACTGTTGGATTTTTTTGAAGAAAATCATTTAAGCGTTTTTCAACTTCTTGCAAATATTCTTCATTATTTGATCCTTTGTTACTTGCACCAGAACCTGCTGCATTGTAATCTACAGCCGATGGTCGTCCCCAGAAATAATGATCTTTTGAAAATGATTGTCCAATATTTTCGTAATAATGCTGATTGTTTTTATCGGCAACTAAAAAACCTTTTCCTTGATTTGGAGAAAGTTGAGCAATTCCCCACATAGCTAACGGATATAGTACCATTAAAAGGAGCATTAAGCTAAATGTTAGTAAAATTGCTTTTATACTATTTTGTTTCATTTTGTATTAGTTTTAAAAATTGCTGTTTTGAATTTTATTAATAGAATATTGAACTTGTTCAAAACAGCTCATTACATTAATTAAAAAAATATGGAAATAAAGATGTCGATTAGTTTTATCCCGATAAATGGAACGATGATTCCTCCAATTCCATAAATCAATAAATTTCTTCTCAAAAGTGCACTTGCTCCAATTGGTTTGTATGGAACACCTTTTAATGCTAATGGAATCAAGAAAGGAATAATGATCGCATTGAAAATAACAGCTGATAAAATAGCGGTTTCGGGACTATGTAAATTCATGATATTCAATCCTTGTAAGGCTGGAATTGCTGTAATAAATAAAGCGGGTATGATGGCAAAATATTTTGCGACATCGTTGGCAATACTAAAGGTTGTTAAGGTTCCACGCGTCATTAATAATTGTTTTCCAATTTCAACAACTTCAATTAATTTGGTTGGATCATTATCTAAATCCACCATATTTCCGGCTTCTTTTGCTGCTTGCGTACCACTGTTCATGGCTACACCAACATTAGCTTGCGCTAGAGCAGGAGCGTCATTTGTACCATCGCCCATCATCGCAACCAAACGACCTTCGGTTTGTTCTTTTTTGATGTAATTCATTTTATCCTCCGGTTTTGCTTCCGCAATAAAATCATCTACACCTGCTTTTTCTGCGATAAATTTTGCAGTCATAGGATTATCACCTGTTACCATAACCGTTTTGATTCCCATTTTACGTAAACGAGTAAAGCGTTCTTGAATTCCAGTTTTGATAATATCTTGTAATTCGATCACTCCTAAAACTTGTTCATTTTGAGAAACAACTAAAGGTGTTCCTCCATTTTGAGCAATCTCATTGGCTTTCATTTGAATTTCGTTTGGAAAAGTATTTCCAGCATTTTCAACCAAATTTTTGATAGCATCTAGAGCTCCTTTTCGAATACGGATTTGATCAAAATCAATTCCTGAACAACGTGTTTCTGCGCTAAAATTGATGAAAATAGGATGTTGAATTGCGTATTTTAATGGATCTATCTGAACTAATTCTACAATTGATTTTCCTTCAGGAGTTTCATCACTCATCGAACTAAGCACTGCTGCTTTTTCTAAAGCTTCCATTTCTATTCCAATTGCAGGATATAAAGCTGTTGCTTTACGATTTCCGATTGTAATGGTTCCTGTTTTATCCAATAATAAAACATCTATATCGCCTGCTGTTTCTACTGCTTTTCCACTTTTTGTAATGACATTTGCGCGCAAAGCTCTGTCCATTCCAGCAATTCCGATTGCGGATAATAAACCTCCAATAGTGGTTGGAATTAAACATACAAATAATGAGATTAAAGCGCCAATGGTAATGGGAACATTTGCATAATCAGCGAAAGGTTTTAGGGTAACCATAACAATGACAAATACTAATGTAAAAGCAGCTAATAAAATGGTTAAAGCAATTTCATTTGGAGATTTCTGACGATTTGCACCTTCAACTAATGCAATCATTTTATCTAAAAAACTTTCTCCTGGTTGTGTCGTAACTTTGACTTTAATTCGATCCGAAAGAACTTTTGTTCCTCCAGTAACCGAACTTTTATCGCCTCCAGCTTCACGAATTACAGGTGCACTTTCTCCTGTAATAGCACTTTCGTCGATCGTTGCTAAACCTTCTATAATTTCACCATCGGTTGGAATTATATCTCCAGCTTCACAGATAAAAATCATATCTTTGATTAGAGCAGAAGACGAAATGATTTCACCATTTTCTAATTTAGCAGGCGTTTCTTCTCGCGTTTTACGTAAACTATCAGCTTGAGCTTTTCCTCTTGCTTCAGCAATTGCTTCAGCAAAATTGGCAAATAATAATGTAAAAAGAAGTAAGATGAAAATTGAAAAATTATACCCAAAACTACCTTGAGATGTTTCACCTAAAAGAATCCAAAAGCAAACTCCTAACATAATTGCAGTACCAATTTCTACAGCAAACATGACAGGGTTTTTATATAAAGTTGCTGGATTTAGTTTGATGAAAGCTTCTTTGAAGGCTGTTTGTACCAATGTTTTTTCAAATAAATTGGTTTTATTTTCTCGTGTCATTTTCTAAAATTTTGGAGTTGAAAAATAATCAGCAATGGGACCTAAGGTTAAAGCTGGAAAAAATGCTAAGGCTGCAACAATTAAGATGATGGCAAAAACAATACTTCCAAAAGTTGCTGTATCGGTTGCTAAAGTTCCTGAACCTTCTGGAACAAAATGTTTTTTTGCTAATAATCCAGCAATTGCAACAGGACCAATTATAGGTAAGAATCGTCCTAAAATTAATACAAAACCAGTTGCAATATTCCAAAATGGAGTGTTGTCTCCTAATCCTTCAAAACCAGAACCGTTGTTTGCAGCAGATGAAGTAAATTCATATAACATTTCACTAAATCCATGATACGAGGAGTTGTTTAAGGTTGATAGTGTTTCACTTGGTATTCCAGCAGCCAAAGCTGTTCCTACTAAAATCAAGAATGGATGTAAAAGGGTAATCATCATGGCGATTTTCATTTCTTTGGCTTCTATTTTTTTTCCAAAAATTTCAGGTGTTCTACCAACCATCAATCCACTAATAAATACCGCTAAAATTACAAATACAAAGAAGTTTAAAATACCAACTCCTACACCTCCATAAACACTGTTGATCATCATAGCTAACAGTTCATTCATCCCAGATAATGGCATTGTACTATCGTGCATAGAATTGACTGAACCTGTAGAAATAACGGTTGTTGCGATGCTCCAAAATCCTGAAGCGGCAGAACCAATTCGAACTTCTTTACCTTCCATTGCACCTAATGAATTATCAATACCGAGTCTTTCAATCATTGGATTTCCTTGCGATTCCATGTAAACATTCGGAATCGTTAAACATAGAAAGCCAACAGTCATGACACCAAACATCATCCAAGCAAATTTTCTGCGATTAGTATAAACGCCAAATGCAAATAACATCGCCAACGGAATCAGCATTTGTGCAATCATTTCCGTCATATTACTTATATATGTTGGATTTTCGAATGGGTGTGCAGAGTTGGTACCAAAGAATCCTCCGCCATTTGTTCCTAAATGTTTTATGGCTATAAAAGCTGCTGCAGGTCCTCGAGAAACTTCCACTTTATTTCCTTCTAAAGTCATCATTTCATCTTTTCCTTCAAATGTCATTGGAGTTCCTTGAAAAATTAAGATTGATGATACAATTACACATAATGGCAATAAAATACGCGTAATCGATTTGATGAAATAAGTATAAAAATTACCTAAAGTTGTCGTTGTTTTTTGTCGAAAGGCTTCAAATAATGTAACTGCTGCTGCCATACCGGTTGCTGCACTCACAAATTGTAAAAACATCAGCCATAATTGCGCTAAATAACTTACGCCTGTTTCTCCTGAATAGTGTTGTAAATTACAATTCACTACAAACGAAATAATCGTATTGAAAGCCAAATCAGGACTCATACTTGGATTTTTATCTGGATTAAAAGGCAACAGACCTTGTGTCATTAATAGGATAAATCCAATGATAAACCAAATCAAGTTAATCGTTAATAATGCACTTAAATGTTGTTTCCAATTCATCTGTTCCTCCGAATTGATACCTGATATTTTGAATAACAACTTTTCTATTGGGGAAATTAATCGGTCTAAAAAAGTTGGTTTATTGAGATAAACACGTGCAATATAATTTCCTAACGGAATGGAAAGAGCGATCGCAACTAAAAATTGTACGATAACGCCAAATATTTCTGAATTCATTTTTACGAATAATTAAGTTTAAAATTTTTCGGGTTTTAATAGCACATATACCAAGTATACAAACAAGGCAATGGCGATGATTAATAAGAAAATCATAATGAATGGATTAGATATTATCAAAAAAGTCAATGGATTTGAAGAATACTCCAAAACATAAAATCCCAGCTAATAGTAATACAATTGTTATCATATTCCTGAATGATAAATTTGTTTAACATATTCTGATTTCAAATTCATTGGAAACAAATTCAAAAATTGTTTTCGGTTTTTGAAATCCGCTTCAATCATCAAAGTAACGGGTAGTATAAACAGATTATTGATGTATGTTTTACCCAAATCATTTGTTTTTGAAAACAATTTTCCTACACTATAACATAGCTGTTTTACACGTGCTGGATTATTATCTAAAATGTTTTGCAGTACTTTACTTTTAAGTTCTTTGACTTCATCTAATGAAATCGTTTGTTTCATTTTCATTTTGTAGATTTTTAAATTTCTCTACATAAGCCAATCAAAATGCCAAAGCAATTAGAATTAATTAGACAAAACAAAATCAATACGTTATGTTTTTATAGATTTTTACTCAAATAAAAAACCCTTCCAAAATGGAAGGGTTTATTTTCATTATGATAAAGTATTTTATTTTAATTCAGTTCATATTCGGCTATTTTTCGATAAAGCGTTGTTAGGCCAATACCTAATAATTCTGCCGTTTTTGTTTTGTTACCTTTTGTAAATTTTAAAACTTTCTGAATATGTTTTTTTTCCATTAAAGCTAATTCTAATGAATTTTCGTTCTGATCAATTTCGCTTGTTTGAATAAATGAAGGAAAATCATTTGTAGAAAGTTCTTCATTTTCCGACAAAATAATAGCACGTTCGATCGTATTTTTTAATTCACGAATATTTCCCGGCCACGAATATTTTTTAAGAAAAAGTAAAGCTTCTTGATTAATAGATTTTATATTTTTTTGATAATATTGATTGAAGTGTTTTATAAACTGATTCACGATTAGTTCGATATCCGAAACGCGTTCACGTAAAGAAGGTAACTCGATATGAAACACAGAAATTCGATAAAATAAATCTTCTCGAAATGTTCCGTTTGCAATTTCCTTTTCCAAATTTCGGTTAGTGGCTGCAATAATTCGTACATCAACTTTTGTAGGTTTTGTTTCGCCGATTTTAATAAACTCACCTGATTCTAAAACTCGCAACAATTTTGCTTGTAAATCCAAGGCCATTTCGCCAATTTCATCTAAAAAAATAGTTCCTAAATGTGCTTCTTCAAACAAACCTTTCTGATCTTTCATTGCGCCTGTAAATGCACCTGCTTTATGACCAAATAATTCACTTTCTAATAAGTCTTTACTAAAAGCCGAACAATTAATTGCAACAAAATTTTGGTTTTTTCTCAAACTTGATTGATGTATAGCTGTTGCAAAAACTTCTTTTCCAGTTCCTGTTTCTCCAGTTAAAAGAACGGTAGCATTCGTTGGTGCAACTTTTTGAGCTAATTGTAAAGCTTGTTCAAAAATTGGAGATTTACCCAATAATAAATTACTGTCTAATTTTGTTGATGTTGTTTCTTGAGAAATTTCATTCTCTTTATTATATTTCACACGATCCAAAGCTCTATACAACAAAGGTAAAATACGATTGTTATCATCCCCTTTTGTAATATAATCAAATGCTCCGTTTTTAATGGCTTGAACGCCGTCAGGAATATTTCCGTAAGCTGTAAGCAGAATAATTTCTATCAAAGGAAATTTTTCTTTGACTTCTTTTGCAAACTCAACACCATTACCATCAGGTAATTTTACATCACATAAAACAACCTCAGGAGAAAGTGTTTTAATTTTCTTAAGGCCTGATTTTAAATCTTCAGCTTGATGTATTTCAAAACCTTCTAATTCGAGAATTCGAGCTAGGAGAGTTCTGATTTTTGTTTCATCGTCTATGATTAAAATTGAATGCATTCTTATTACTTGTGAACAACGAAGGTATTGTTTTTATGCATATAGATTTGAAATAATTATTTAGTTAATTTTAATAATAAGCATGTTTTTCTAGTATGTAATAAAATTTCAAACCATCTCTAGAGTTTTTATATTTATCAATTGTAAAAAAATCCTTCGTCTAAAAAGACAAAGGATTTCTAAAAAACTCAAAATGATGATTTTCTAACCATCAACCTTACTATGTTGTTTTCCGTAGAAAAAGTAAATACAAATTCCGATCACTAACCAAATTAAAAGTCGCCACCAACTTTCCATTGTTAATGAAGTCATTAAATAAACACAAACAATAATTCCCAAAATTGGAACAAATGGAACAAATGGAACTTTAAATTTACGTTCGGCATTTGGCATTTTTTTACGCATCACAATAATTCCAATACAAACTAAAGTAAAGGCAAATAAAGTTCCGATACTTACCATATGACCTAAATCTTTGATTGGTACAAAACCAGCAAAAATGCTCACAAAGACTAAAAAGAATACATTGGTTTTCCAAGGTGTACGAAACTTTTTGTGTACATCTGAAAAGAAAGAAGGTAACAATCCGTCATTACTCATGCTATAAAATACGCGACTTTGTCCTAATAACATCACTAATATAACCGATGTATAGCCTGCGATAATTGCTAAAATCAATACACTTTGTAAAAATGTATAACCTGTTACTGCAAATGCTGTCGCTGCTGGTGACGCATCCCCCTTAAAGGTTTCGTATGGTACCAAACCTGTCATTACCCACGAAAATAATACGTACAAAATGGTACAAATAACCAACGATCCCAAAATACCAATCGGCATTCCTTTCTGTGGATTTTTAGCTTCTTGTGCCGCAGTAGAAACCGCATCAAATCCAACAAAAGCAAAGAAAACAACTGCTGCTCCTGCTGCAATTCCTGGCATTCCTCCGAATTGAGTTCCTGGAATATTTTTAGGAATAAATGGAATATGATTTTCTGGATTGATATGACTCCAACCCAAAATGATAAAAACAATTACAACTGTAACTTTTAAAATAACAAGAATATTATTGATAATAGCAGACTCTTTCGTCCCTCTAATAAGTACTAAAGACAATAAACACACAATAAATATTGCTGGTAAATTAACCATTCCTCCATCGGCTGGAGCATGCAATAATTCTTGAGGTAAATGAATATTAATTCCTTGTAAAAATTTATCGACGTATGCCGACCAACTCACACTTACGGTTGCCGCTGCCAAAGCATATTCTAACACCAAATCCCAACCAATAATCCAAGCTATAAACTCACCCATTGTTGCATAAGAATACGTGTAAGCGCTTCCTGCAACAGGAATCATCGAGGCAAATTCGGCATAACAAAGACCTGCAAAAGCACAACCAACCGCGGCTAAAACAAACGATAAAGTAACTGCGGGACCTGCATGATCTGCCGCTGCAATACCTGTTAAACTAAATAATCCAGCACCGATGATAGCGCCAATACCCAAAGCAACTAAGGCTCCCGAAGAGAGAGATCTTTTTAAACCACCTTCCGTTTCTTGCGAATCTTCTATTAACTTCGCTAATGGTTTAATTTTCCAAATTGACATAAAAATACATGTATTAAAACTTGACGAAATGTAAAGTGTTTCAGATATATTTTTAAAATTCGAAAAATAAATTTTATTTTTTTTGGATATATTTCTATAGAAAAACTTAATATTTACGAATAATATAATTAGAAATTAATATTAAAACGCAACTTTAAATTATTCATAAAAATTAAATCATATTTTAATAAAACTAAATCCAATAAATTAAATAAATACGAATAAAATTATTTTTTACTTATTTTATTGAGACAAAAAAACCTCGAAAATAATTTTCGAGGTTTTGTATTATTTTATTGAAATGATCTTCTTATTCTGCAATACTTGGAACTGAAACCAATTCGTTTGTATCAGCATCATAATCGATTTCATCAAAACTAAATCCAAACAATTGTAAGAATTCATCATGATAACCTTTGATATCAGAAATTTCTTTGATGTTCTCAGAAGTTACAATTTTCCATAAATCATCTACTTCTTTTTGTACATCTTCGCGCATTTCTAAATCATCGATACGAATACGTCCATTTTCGTCCAAAGGAACTTCTCCGTTTGCAGTATACAAGCGCTCTGCAAACAAACGTTGCATTTGCTCGATTGTACCTTCATGAATTCCTTTTGCTTTCATTACTTTGTACAATAACGAAATATATAATGGCACAACTGGAATAGCAGAACTAGACTGTGTTACCAAAGCTTTGTTTACAGAAACGTAAGAAACACCATTCAAATCTGACAATAATTCGTTGATAACTGGAACCGTTTTTTCTAAATCGTTTTTAGCCATACCAATCGATCCATCTTTGTAGATTCTATGAGTCAATTCTGGCCCGATGTAAGAATAAGCAACAGTTTTTACACCTTCAGCTAAAACACCAGCAGCTTTCAAATCTTCCATCCAAAATTTCCAATCTTCACCTCCCATTACAGCAATTGTATTATCAATTTCTTCTTGAGATTCAATCGGATCAATTGTAATATCTGTTACTTCTGCTGTATGAAAATCTACTGTTTTATTTGTAAATGGCTCACCAATTGGTTTAAGAACTGATGAATACGCAACACCTGTTTTTGGGTGTGTACGACGTGGCGAAGCTAAACTGTAAACCACTAAATCTACTTGACCTAAATCTTGTTTGATTAAATCAATCGTTTGTTGTTTAATCTCATCAGAAAAAGCATCTCCATTAATACTTTTTGCATACAAACCAGCTTTTTGCGCTTCTTTCTCAAAAGCAGCTGTGTTGTACCAACCCGCAGTCCCCGGTTTTCTTGGCGCAGCAGGTTTTTCGAAGAAAACACCTATTGTTGCAGCATTATATCCGAAAGCAGCTGTAATACGAGATGACAGACCAAAACCTGTCGAAGCTCCAATTACCAATACCTTTTTTGGTCCTTCGGCTGAAATATTTTTTGATTTTACGTACTCAATTTGATTGTGAACATTTTTTGCAGTTCCCTCAGGATGAGTCGTAATGCAAATAAAACCTCTTGTTCTTGGTTGAATAATCATTATACTTAATTTAGTCGCATAAATTTATAAAATAAATTCTATATAACGAAACGATCTTTTTGTACATAAAATCATTCTATTTTTGAGATAATTAATAGGAATACTGATTTCGATTTACTATATTTACAATTACTCAAAACCTACTTACCTATGAAAGATATTCACATAGGCTCTTTAATCAAAAAAAGAGTCGACGAACTTGGAATTGATATATCCCGTATCAAGGGCTTCTTCAAAACTTATTCTGAAAAAGAAATTAATGCTCAATAGTTAAGTAAAAGCATACAAACAGACGATTTATTAAAATGGTCGAAGTTGTTGAAATATGATTTTTTTTTAGAATTTATACACTGAAGAAAAAAAGAAATTTCTAATGAATACAATATCCCTAAAAACACTATTCATAATTGAATAAAAAATTCCTACCACAAAATTAAATCTTATGATTTGAATTCTGTTTTAGAGATTTTAAAAATTCAGCAAAAAAATAATTACACCAATACTTTTACTGCTGATAAGTTTAAAATCAGTCGAAATACTGTAGCTAAATGGCGTAAAATATATGGGTATTAAAAAACGGTTTCAAAAAGAAACCGTTTTTTTTTATTTATCTATTATTTTTATCCTCTTTTATTACTTTATGTACCGCTAAAGTTGCAAACGGAATAAATGCGTACATCACATAAATGATAAAGTCTTCGTCATCCCATTTATATATTCTTCTGACTCTAAAAAGTAAAATCAAGTAAGCTGTAAACCAAAAACCGTGAAAACAACCGGCAAATGGCATTGGCAACACATAATCGAATTGATATTTAATTGGCATTGCGACCAAAAATAAGAGCGTACAACTTATCGTTTCCCACACACATGATGTGCTAAACCATTTTTTTAACTTTTCGTCAGATACGTTTAACATTTTGCAAATTTAATCGTTTATTGATAGTAGAGGTATGATAATCATTAGTTAAAAAGGTTATTTTTACTCAATTATTGAAATAACTATTAATATTTATGATAATTAAATGTTATAATTATTATTATTTATGATAATTATGCATAATAATTATCAATATTATTTATTAAATTTGTAAAAATCCAAAACCTCATAATTAATGCACGTAGATAATTTTCTTTCAAAAAAATTCAATTTAGCTTTACCCTACTGGACAATTATCTGTCCCATTCTTGCCATATTTTCACTAACTATAGCCGAAGGATTTAAAGATCAGATGTGGTTTTCTGGAGTCTTAGGAATCATTTTAATTTCAGCCGTTTTATCAGCTGTACATCACGCAGAAGTTGTAGCGCATAAAGTTGGAGAACCTTTCGGAACCATTATATTGGCTTTAGCTATTACAGTTATAGAAGTTTCGCTAATTGTTTCATTAATGATGTCCGAACCTACCGGCTTCCCTTCTGTTTTGGCAAGAGATACCGTTTTTGCTGCTGTAATGATCATTCTTACCGGAATTATCGGAATCTGTTTATTGGCTGGAGGAGTTCGTTATAGAGAACAAAATTTCATCAAACAAGGTGTTTCAACTGCTTTAATTACTTTAGTTGCAATATCTATATTAACCTTAGTTTTACCTAATTTTTTAACTTCAGAAAAAGGAGGAGAATTTTCGACAAGTCAATTAATTTTTGTCGCAATTATTTCGTTGATTTTATATGGCGGATTTATTTCTGTCCAAACCATTCGTCACCGTGATTATTTCTTACCACAAAGTAGCAAAGATAATGTGACATCAGAATTGCATGTTGAAAAACCAAATTTACTTACAACAATTTCTAGTTTGGTTTTATTATTAGTTGCTTTGTGTGCAGTTGTTTTGTTATCAAAAAAATTATCGCCAACCATCGAAACAATTGTGATGGATTTAGGCGCTCCAAAATCATTGGTGGGAATTATAATTGCCGGAGTTATCTTATTACCAGAAGGTTTAGCCGCATATAAAGCCGCAAAACAAGACCGTTTACAAACAAGTCTCAACTTAGCTTTAGGTTCGGCCTTAGCATCAATTGGTTTAACAATTCCTGCGGTAGCAATTGTTTGTTATTTCACAGGATTAGAAGTCACATTAGGAATAGATGCAAAGTCATCTATCTTATTAGTATTATCCTTGTTCACCGTTTATTTATCATTAAATTCTGGTCGAACAAATATTCAGCAAGGAATTGTCTTATTAACACTTTTTGCCACATATTTATTTACAACAATAGTTCCTTAAAGGAAATTTGAAGACATAAAAAAAACGACTCAAAATTAAATTTTGAGTCGTTTTTTTTATGTTATTTTTTAGGTAAAGAAACCATATTCGAATCTAATTTTTGATCTTTTTCTAAGAATATTTTTCCTCTCAAAATACTTTGAATTGTATTAATTAATTCTTTTTCGAAAGAATCTCTTAATTGAGATTGATGAAAAATCAACGAAACTTCTCGCGTTGGAACTGGCGACTCAAAGTTTTTGACAAATTTTTTATATTCTTGTGGTAAATCATCTGCAACCAAAGCAGGCAACAAAGTCATTCCGTATCCATCGTTTGCTAATTTAACTAAAGCTTCAAAACTTCCTGAATCTAACTTAATCGGACGATTTTTCAGATTAGAAGTGTCACATAAAGCCAACACATTATTTCTGAAACAATGTCCTTCTTGCAAGATTAATAAATCAGAAGTGTTTAGATCATCTTCATTGATTTTATCTTTGTCAGATAATCGATGCCCGTTTGGTACATAAGCTACCAATGGCTCATAATAAAGCGGTTTTTCGATAATTTGATCCTCGAAAAGTGGCGAAACCACAATTCCAAAATCCAACGAACCATCTTTTATTCCTTTTATAATTTTATCCGTTTGCAATTCTTTGATAATAAGATTTGATTTCGGATTATTTTTCTGAAATGTTTTATAAAATAATGGTACCAAAGAAGGTAAAACAGTAGGAATAACACCAATAATGAAATCACCTTCTAATAAACCTTTTTCTTCGTTTACCAAGTGTTTCATACGGTTAGCTTCCATTAAAATTGTTTTTGCTTGCGCAACAATTTTCTCTCCAATTTGAGTGATTTTGATTGGATGCGATGTTCTATCGAAAATATCAATATTCAATTCTTTTTCCAATTTCTGAATCTGCATACTCAATGTTGGTTGAGTTACAAAGGATTTATCAGCAGCAATTGTAAAGTTCTTATGCTCAGCCACTGCCAGCACATATTGTAATTGTACTAATGTCATATATAAAAATTGATATCTATAAATTTTTGTGATAAAGATATACATTATTATATTATCAATCTATATCTTAAATCATAATTTAATCCATAAAAAAAGCCCGAATAAATTCGAGCTTATCATTAAATATAAATTTAATTATTTGTTTAATTGTTTCTGAATTTCAGCTGTCCAATCTTGTAATTTTTTAGCATCTTCTGGTTTCAATGTTTGAGTAAAACCTTGTAATTCTTTTTGAAAATCTACTGATTGTTTTGTCAATTCAGCTAATTTATTTGCATCACCAGCAGTTGCAGCTAATTTCATGTCAGCAGCCCATTTGTTGTATTTTCCAACAAATTCAGTAATTTTTGGATCAGAGAAAGTTGGTAAATCTTTTGCTACATCAGCAATTTTATCCATTGTCTCTTTACCAGCTTCTACTTGGTCTTCTACTGTATTTGCTACATTTTCTTGTGTGTTTTCTACTTTTGCATCTACTTTTTCTTTTTCAGATTTACAAGAAGATAAAGAAACCACACCTAATACTGCAGCGGCTAAAAATAATTTTTTCATTTTAATTAGAGTTTTAAAGTTAATATTATTGATTGTTGAATATAAACAAATCTAACGATTTATTTTTGTTAATTTTTCAATTTTCTTTCGAAAATTGAACTTCATACAAATTGGCGTAATAACCTTTTTGATCCAACAATTCGCTATGTGTACCTTGCTCAACAATCATTCCACTATCCATCACAATAATTTTATCTGCATTTTGAATCGTCGCCAAACGATGTGCAATAATGATAGAAGTTCTACCTTGTGTTAGTTTATCCGTTGCTTTTTGTATCAATTCTTCCGACTCTGTATCAATAGAAGAAGTTGCCTCATCCAACACCAAAATCTCTGGATTATAAATATATGCTCTCAAAAACGAAATCAATTGACGTTGACCTACAGAAAGTGTCGAACCACGCTCGCTTACCTCACTGTAATAGCCTTTTGGTAGTGACATGATAAAATTATCAATTCCAATAATTTTCGCAGCATTTTGTACTTCTTCCAACGAAATATCTTTATTTCCTAAAACAATATTGTCGTAAATCGTTGTATTAAACAAGAAAACATCCTGCAAAACAACCGCAACGTGTTGACGTAAATTCTTCAATTCCATATCATGAATATTCACATCATCTATTTTAATTGTTCCAGAATCGATGTCATAAAAACGACTCAATAAATTAATAATTGTGGATTTTCCTGCTCCTGTCGCACCTACAATTGCAATTTTTTCTCCTGGTTTTGTCGAAAAAGAAATTCCTTTCAATACTAAATTATTCGGAACATAAGAAAACTTCACATTTTCAAAATCGATTTTACCTTTTACATGATCCAATTTTATTGTTCCATTATCTGGCAACGTTTGATCATCATCAATAATTTTGAACACACGATCTGCTCCTACCAAACCACGCTGAATGGTATTGAAACGTTCTGCAATTGCACGCATTGGCGCAGTTAACAACGTAACATATTGTGTAAAAGCAATCAAATCTCCGACAGAAACATCTCCATAAACAGCAGTTCTCAATCCTCCAAACCAAATCAAACTTCCTGTTGCTAAAGCCGAAATAATATCGACAACAGGAAACATTAATGAAAAATAGAAAACTGTTTTTAGATAATTTTTCTTTAAATCATTATTAATCGAAACGAATTTATTGTATTCTGCTTGCTGACGATTAAAAACCTGAATAATATTCATTCCTGTTAATCGTTCTTGCACAAACGTATTCAGCTTCGCTACAATTGTACGTTCTTCTTGGTAAACATTTTTCAATGCTTTTTGAAATAATCGTGTAATAATCATCATCAATGGAAGAATCACAATCACAACCGTTGCTAAAACCCAGTTCATCCAATACATCACAACAACGATGAAAATGATTTTTAGTACATCGCCCAACATCACTAAAATTCCGTCATTGAAAACCTCAGCAATCGTTTCAATATCAGAAACTGAACGTGTTACCAAAACTCCATTTGGCGTTTTATCGAAGTAACCAAGCTTGAATTTGATCAAATGATTATACAAACGAACGCGTAATAAACGGATAACTCGTTGTGCAACAACATTCGCTAAATAAACCATAAAAAAAGACAAAATTCCTTCGAAAACTAACACCAAAGATAGTTTCACGATTTGCATTTGAAGCCCTGGTAAATCTTTTGTCTGAATATAATCGTCGATGATATTTCCCGTTAAATACGGACGATAAACAGAAAAACACGCACTAAAAACCGCTACAAAAACCACCGACCAAAACATCACTTTGCTTTGCGCTCCGATTTGCAAAACACGTTTTAATCCATTAAAATCAAACGATGTATTCTCATTATTTGAACTCATTTTTAAATAATTCTTTTGGATACTGAACATCCACCAAATACAATCCTTGCGCTGGCGCCGAAGCTCCTGCAGAAGAACGTTGTTTCTGCTCAATAATTTCTTCAAAATCCTGGATAGAAATTTTTCCTAATCCAACTTCAACCAATGTTCCAACAATTGCACGCACCATATTTCGTAAAAAACGATCGGCTGTGATCTGAAAAATCAATTGACCATTTTCATTTTTTCGCCAAAACGCTTCTCTTACATCACAAATATTTGTTTTCACATCGGTATGTAATTTAGCAAAACTTCCGAAATCTCCTTGCTTAATTAACAATTTTGCTGCTTCATTCATTTTTTCAATATTCAATTCTCTATTAAAAATCCAAGCGCTATCAAACGCAAAAGGATCTTTGAAAGGCGAAATAAAATAATTGTACGAACGCGAAGTTGCATCAAAACGCGCATGCGCTTCATCATCCATCAAAAATAAACGATAAGCAGCTATATCCTTTGGTAAAAAAGAATTTAACTTTTTGATTATATCAACCGATAATTCTTCTTCATAATCAAAATGAATAAACATCTTTTTCGCATGAACACCAGAATCTGTACGCCCTGCTCCGACAATCGAAATTTCTTTTCTTAAGATTTTAGACAATCTATCTTCAATAACTTCTTGAACCGAAATTTGATTGGGTTGAATTTGATAACCAAAATAATTTTTCCCGTTGTATGCTAATTCTAAAAAATATCGCAATTGTTGTAAATTTGAGCAACAAAAATACAACCTTTTGAAGAAAATTCTTTTACTTTCGGACACGCATTCTTATATCGACGATAGAATTTTGGAATATGCGCAACAAGCAGACGAAATTTGGCATGCTGGCGATATTGGCGATATTTCTGTAACCGATAAATTGGCTGAAATAAAACCTTTGCGTGCTGTTTATGGAAATATTGATGATAATAAAGCTCGCGCAGAATTTCCGCTCAACAACAGATTTACGTTAGAAGGTGTTGATGTTTGGATTACACATATTGGCGGTTATCCAGGAAAATATAATCCTACAATACGAAAAGAAATCACAGAAAATCCTCCAAAATTATTTATTTGTGGACATTCACACATTCTAAAAGTAATGCCTGATAAACAATTAGGGTTAATTCACATGAACCCTGGCGCAGTTGGTAAACACGGTTTTCAGAAAGTTCGTACAATGTTACGGTTTGAGTTGAATAAAGGAAAAATTGAAAATTTGGAAGTGATTGAATTTAAGAAATGATTTTCGAATCTCGCATTTCGAGATTCGAAGTTCGCATTTCGCTTTATTTCGCCAACTTGAATTCTTTCAGAATAGTAACAAACTTCGAATTAGTGATATATTCTCTAAATTCGTGCGAATCTTGTCCAGAAAAATCTGTTTCTTCTAAGAATGTATAATTTTTAGAAAGCTCATCATATAAATCTTTTTTGTAACCAAAATCTGTCGCAATCAAACTTCGAGATAAAACCCCAATCTTTCCTTTCCCTAATACATAATCCGTATTATTTATCGTGATATGCATGCGTTTTAACTGAGGTGTAAAGGTTTTTAATTGATTATTATCCAATGTGAAATCAACTTTTCCAATCGCAGGTGCCAACATAATGCTGTAAATTTTATTATTATTTTCTAACAAAGTTTCTGCATTCGTAAAATCGACATGATGCGCAGTTTCAGCACGTTTTATCTCACTTTCACGCAACGAAGGATTCACCAACGAGCTCAAAACAACCGATGCCCCACGACTATGCGAAATCAAATAAACATCTTTGTTATGAATGACATTCAAAATTCTACGAAGCCCAAAAACACCCGCCATTTGGCTATTTGTCGTTGCACTTACCCAAACTTTTGCAGTACCAAAAAGACTCTCGTTCACCAATCCATCCCAATAAAAATTAATCACCTCATCATTCGAAGAATTAATATTCATATAAGTTTTGGCTCTATTGTAATTTTTCAGGCTAAACAAATAATCATTATCAATTCCATGCACAAAAATGATGACACGTTTCTTATTTTTAACTCTTTTTTCGATATTTTTTAAACGCAAACTTTCATAAGAAGTTAATTGATTTTGAAAGTTGTTTTCAGTCGCAATTTTCATCAACGAATAATCTCTACGACTTGCATTTCTAGGAGGTTTACCATATGATTTCAACCAATTATCTGGGTAAAAATTCCCATTTTGATCCACAAAAGAACTTGTTGTATTCGGTTGAATAAAATTATTTGGATTCTGAGAAGTTGGCACATTATGTATTGCTGCACATGACGTTAAAAAACTAATCACGAAGATATAAAACAAGTTTTTCATATGATAAAAATTGGTATGCGAAGTAACTACAATTTTCTTTATTTCACAATAGATTTTGCACCTTCAACCATAAGTTTAACAAGGTTTTAAGTGAAATATACGATCAAACAAATTTTAGCCGAAACAAATCATCGTGGTTGGAATGATCCAACAAAACGATGGAAATATTATCAAGAATGGAACAGAGTATTATTTTTTCATTACAAAATTGACAAAGAAATTTTGAGAGAATTAGTTCCAAAAGATTTAGAAATTGATGAAATAAATGATGCTGCTTGGGTTTCAATTATCGCATTTACAATGGAAAAAATTCGACCTCGTTTTTTGCCTGCACTCTCTCCTACTTCTGATTTTGACGAAATTAATTTGAGAACGTATCTCACAAAAAATGGAAAATCTGGTGTTTATTTTTCATCGATTCGAGACCAGATTTAATGCATTATTCAGAAGGTGTGCAAGTTGTCGCTTGGAAAAGGATAAAGTTTAACAATTAAATTTTCTTTCTCAATAAATGTTGCATTCCATTGAACCATTCTCGTTGAGAACCATCATCTATATAACCAACTTTTAGATACAAATCATATGCTGATTTATTTTTGAAATTAACCGCTAAAACCAATTCATCAATTGTAGGAAAATTATCTTTTACAAAATCATCCATCAAACTCATCGAAATTTTTCCGTAACCTTTTCCTTGAAACTCAGGGTTTATTGATAAAGAACGCAACAACAACGAATTCGTATTATTCGTCATCTCCAATTTATCGTCACCATAGTCTAACACAAAAAAACCAATTGGTTCATCATCTAACAAAATTGTAATTGGTTTTGCATGTCCATCTGTGCGTAATTTCAAACGCTCAAAAGTCTCGCTAGGTAAGGCTGTAAAAGAAATTTGATCTTCTGGTAAATGATATAACAAAGCATTGTGATGTTTAATTTCTGTATGTTTGAGTTGAATTGTTGGCATAATCATTATTTTCAAATAAAAGTAATCAAAACATTCTAAATCCTATGTAAAAACAACAACGTTTATCTATTAAATTATAATCAATTACTGCACAAAATTTAAACTCATTCTAACCAAAATAGTTTTTAAATTGTAGTAAATATCAGTCTAAATCTACAATTATGGATGATCAAAACAAGTTAAATATTCAAATAGGAACAAGTCAAAATACAGATGGTATCTATATAGAAATCACAGAAAATGGACCTTATATCTTGCACGGAAAACCTAAAATTGTTCAGCAGTTTATCATTCCAAATCAGCAAGGAATTTCTGTCAATTACCAAGAAGGAGAAAAATTTGAAGCAAAAGATACAACTTATCTTTGTCGTTGTGGACAATCTTTTAATTAGTCTTTTTGTGATGGAACACATGCTTAGATGAGATTTCAAGATGGTTTA
>NZ_JAOCDF010000033.1:0-40407 GCF_029840775.1 Empedobacter sp. GD03865 | reverse complement strand
TAATACTTTATTTAGTAAATTTGTAACAAACGTCGTATTAATTTCGACATATCATATCAAAAATACTTAGTAGAAATATGAAAAAACAACTATTTGTTGCTGCATTTGCATGTACTTCTATGTTAGCAATGGCACAAGAATCATATCAGGCTTTTAATCCAAATTATATGGATAAGTCGGTTCGTCCACAAGATGATTTATATAATTATGTGAACGGAAATTGGATGAAAATTACAGAAATTCCTTCTGATAGAGCAAGATGGGGAAGTTTTGATGAGTTAAGAGAAAATACGGATAAGGTCACTTTGCAATTAGTGAAAGATCTTATTAAAACGAAACACGCTAAAGGAACAAG
This sequence comes from Empedobacter sp. GD03865, assembly GCF_029840775.1. NCBI lineage: Bacteria > Pseudomonadati > Bacteroidota > Flavobacteriia > Flavobacteriales > Weeksellaceae > Empedobacter > Empedobacter sp. GD03865. The sequence goes on along the minus strand of NZ_JAOCDF010000033.1, from coordinate 40,052 downwards.
TGAGCAAAAAATTGCGGATTTGTATGATGCGTATATGAATGTTGATGCGCGTAACAAAACGGCTTTAGCACCATTACAAAAATATTTTAAGCAGATTGATGCAATCAAAGATATGAAAGGTTTACAAGATTATTTAATCGATGTAGCTGCTATCGGAGAGAATCCTTTTTATGGTGCTTATGTTTATACTGACCTTAAAAATAGTAAACAAAATGCTGTTTATTTAGGAGATATTGACTTGACTTTAGGTAAAACATATTACCAAAAAGAAGATGCTAAAAACACTGAAACTTTAGCTAATTTGAACAAGTTTATCGATCAATTGATGCCTTATACAGGTTCTAAAACACGTGATTTGAAAGGTCCAAAAATTGTGGCTTTCGAAAAAATGATGGCGAAATACATCAAAACTGTTGAAGAAGATCGTGATCCAAATAAATCGTACAATCCTGTAAAATTATCAGAAGTTAAAAATTTAACGAAAAATGTTGATATTGAGCGTTATGTAAAAGCGTTAGGAATTAATCCAGAAACGGTAATTATTGGTGAATTAGATTATTATAAAAATTTAGATAAAATCTTAAATCAAGAGAATTTACCTTTGATTAAGGATTATTTACGTTTTAAATTAATCAATTCTTATGCAAGTTATTCAACATCTGATTTAGATAAAATTAATTTCGAATTTTACGGAAAAACTTTATCTGGTCAAAAAGAGCAACGTCCATTAGAAAAAAGAGGTTTAGCGTTTGTAAATGGCGCAACAGGAGAATTATTAGGACAAATTTATGTGAAAGATAATTTTCCACCAGAGGCAAAAGCAAAAGCTGAAGAATTAATCAGTTATTTATTCAAATCTTTTGACAAACACATCAAAGAATTAGATTGGATGTCTGACGCAACTAAAACGAAAGCGTTAGAAAAATTAAACAAGTTTACTGTAAAAATTGGTTACCCTGATAAATGGAAAGATTATTCTGGATTACAAGTAAAATCTTTGGCAGATGGAGGAAACTTAATTGAAGATGTAATGGCAATTAGCAAATGGCGTCAAGCAGAAAACTTGAAAGATTTTGGAAAACCAGTTGACAAAACTCGTTGGGGAATGTCGCCACAAACTGTAAATGCATATTTTAATCCAACTAATAACGAAATTGTTTTCCCAGCAGCAATTTTACAACCACCTTTCTATGATTATAGAGCGGATGCAGCTGTAAACTTTGGTGGAATTGGAGCAGTTATCGGTCACGAAATTTCTCACGGATTCGATGATTCGGGAGCTAAATTTGACGGTGATGGTAACTTAGTAAACTGGTGGACACCACAAGACGAAGAGAAATTTGCAAAAGCTACTAAAGCTTTGGCTACGCAATATGATGGTTATGAACCAGTAGCAGGAACACACGTTAATGGTACATTTACATCTGGGGAAAATATTGGAGATTTAGGAGGAGCTTCTGTTGCTTTTGATGCATTACAAATGTATTTGAAAGATAAAGGAACTTACGGAAATATAGATGGATATACTCCGCAACAACGTTTCTTCTTATCTTGGGCAACTATTTGGAGAACAAAAGCGACTGACGAAGCGTTAGTAAATCAAGTGAAAACAGATCCACATTCGCCTGGATATTACCGTTCTTTTGGACCAATCGTTAATATTGATGCGTTCCACGATGCGTTTAAAACAAAACCAGGAGATAAATTGTACAAAGCACCAAAAGACCGTATTAGAATTTGGTAAGATGCTTGGCAAAATTATTGATTGGATAAAAAATAGAAATAGAATTATTAAAATGACAACAGTTGAAGCAATAAACAATGCTAATGTAACATTAGTAGATGTTCGCGAGCCTTTTGAATTGGATACAGATGGATTTGTTCCAAATGCGATCAATATTCCATTAGGAGAAGTTCCTACGAGAGTAGAGGAGTTTAAAGAAATGTCAAGACCTATTGTGGTTTTTTGTAGAAGTGGTAACCGTTCTGGTCAAGCTGCACAATATTTACAAGCACAAGGTGTAGACGAAATTTTTAATGGAGGAGGTTTTCAGGATGTCTTAGATGTTTTGGAGAAATAATTCGTAACAATTATTATTTTATAAAAAAACCGATAAATTTTTATTTGTCGGTTTTTTTTATATATTATTGTATTTTAGATAGATATTCGTTTAAGTTAAAGCTATTTTAAAATAAATATAAAAAAATCAAAAAAAACAAGTGACCAAATAGGAATAGGTGTGTCATATAAATGTAAGCAGTTGAAATGTCAAAAGATTCTATAGAAAATATTGCAGATGACATTTTGGTGTATAAGATTGTCGAGACAAAAAATCAACATTTGTTCGGTATATTGTATGATAGGTATGCGCATACGGTATATAATAAATGTTTGAGCTTTGTAGAAGATCAAGCAGAGGCGCAGGATATGACGCATGATATATTTGTAAAGTTGTTTGTAAAACTGAAAACATATCAATCAAAATCTAAATTCTCTACTTGGTTATATTCTTTTACATATAATTTTTGTGTCAATCATGTGCAACGAAAGATAAAAGAAGAAAGAAAAAATTATTCGGTGACGGATGATTTGGTTGATAACTATAATGACGAAATTATTGATGACAAAGAAATTTTTGAATTAAAAATCGAAAAACTAACGCAGTCCCTAAAGGAGTTGGATGTAGAAGAGAAATCTATATTACTTATGAAATATCAAGATGAATTTTCAATCAAAGAAATTTCAGAAACTTTAGAGATTGGTGAAAGTGCAACTAAGATGAGATTGAATCGAGCAAAAAATCGTTTACTAAAAATTTATAACGCTTTGTAAAATGGAAAATCCTTTTAAGACTATGCTAGCCAATGAAAAGCTTCCAGAAACAATAAAGCAAAAAGTTATGGATGATGTTGCTTTAATAAAATTATCGTTGGAAGTAGCCGATTTGGTTTCAGTAAAATATCCAAGCACAATTGGAAATTTCTTCGGAATCGGAAAAAAATCAACTAACAAACCGAACAAAAAAGATAAAGAAGGTTAACTATAAATAGATTATATGAATATAGGTTTAAATTTTAGCTTGTTAGAAAGTTTATATCAAGAAATGGTACTCGTTTTTCCTAAAGTTGTAGGAGGTATTATATTCATTATCCTGTCATATATCTTGCTAAGATTGATTCTAATATTGACTAAGTACATATTAAAATTATCTAAGATAGATAAATTAAAAAATGCTTTAAACAACAGTGAAGCGTTGAAAAACTCCTCTATTGAAATAGATCCTTCTAAGATTATTTTACAATTTGTACGATTGTTTATTATTTTGTTAATCATTATTATAGGATCTGATATTTTTGGATTAACAGTCGTTTCTAACCAAATAGGAAGAATTGTAGATTATCTGCCACAATTTTTTAGTGCAGTGTTAATATTTGCTGGAGGATTTTATTTGGCTAACTATATCAAAACTTTTTTAAGAAGTTTAATTAAATCAATTGATTTAAACGGAGCAAATATTATTAGTAATATTATTTTTTATATCATCCTTATTTTTACGATAATTACTTCATTAAATCAAGCAGGTGTTAATACAGAGCTAATTACAAATAATCTGTCATTAATTTTAGGATCAATATTTTTGACATTGGCAATTGCATTTGGATTAGGTTCTAAAGATATTATTTATAGATTATTATTGTCGTTTTATACCAATAGAAATTTTGAAATTGGACAAAAAGTAATCATAGAAGATGAGACAAAAGGCGTGATAATTGCAATTAATAATATATGTATGACAATACAAACAGAAAATGAAAAAATTGTGTATCCGATAAAAGTTATCACGAATAAAAAAATACGAATTATAGAAGATTAATCTTACCTACCCAAACCTATTTTTAATAATTATTAACCAACCTATTAATTACTTATTAAAAAACTAAGCCGACTTTTAACCTACCAACCAAAAATCGTGAAAGCAAGTCTTTTACAACTAACAAACTTATCCGATTTAGTAGAAAATTAAAATATCACTTTCTATTATCTATCTAAATCAAACTAAACCAAATTTTTAAAAAGTGACCGAATTAACCAATCGGTCACTTTTATTTTTGTACAAAGTTTATTATTTCATATAATAGTTGTACATTTGCACCTCATTACATAATAATTATTAAATAATATTGGCATGTACTTAACATCAGAAGTAAAAAGCGAATTATTCGCAAAGCATGGTAAATCTGCAACAGATACAGGATCTGCAGAAGGGCAAATCGCATTATTCACTTACAGAATTAACCACTTAACTGGTCACTTGAAAAAAAATCACAAAGATTTTAATACAGAAAGATCATTAGTTATGTTAGTTGGTAAGCGTAAAGCGTTATTAAACTACTTAAAGAAAAAAGATATCACAAGATACCGTGCGATTATCGCTGAATTAGGATTACGTAAGTAATTTTAAACACAATGTAAAAGGGCAATTACGTAGAAATTGCCTTTTTTTTTGTTATAAATTAAAATAAGATATATATCTTTATATAATGCGGTTAAAGCAAACGGCTTTAACTTTAGACGAATTAAATACTAAGAAGACGAATGATTCCACAGGCGATCACAGAAAAAATTACTCTTTCAGACGGAAGAGAAATTACAATCGAAACAGGGAAATTAGCAAAACAAGCTGACGGATCTGTGGTTGTACGCATGGGCGACACCATGTTATTAGCTACAGTTGTAGCAAACAAAGAAGCAAATCCAGGTGTAGATTTTTTACCTTTAACAGTAGATTATAGAGAAAAATTTTACGCTGCAGGACGCATCCCAGGGAATTTCTTCAGAAGAGAAGCAAAACCATCAGACGATGAAGTATTAACAATGCGTCTTGTAGACCGTGTTTTACGTCCAATGTTTCCAGAAGACTTCCATGCTGAGGTTCAGGTCATGATCTCACTTATTTCTTACGACAAAAATGTAATGCCAGAAGCTTTAGCTGGTTTAGCTGCATCAGCAGCCATTGCAATTACAGATATTCCTTTCACATTAATTTCAGAAGCTCGCGTTATTCGTTTGAATGGTGAGTTAATGATTAATCCTTCAAAAGAGCAATTAGATCAAGCTGATATCGACATTATGGTTGGTGCTTCTAAAGATTCTGTTGTTATGGTAGAAGGGGAGATGAGCGAAATTTCTGAGCGTGAAATGTTAGACGCAATTGAATTTGCTCACGCTGAAATTAAAAAACAAATTGAAGCACAAGAAAGTTTAGCAGCGAAAGTAGGTAAATCTTTACCAAAACGTGAATATAGCCACGAAACACACGATGAAGAAATTCGCGAAAAAGTGTGGGCTTATGGATATGATAAATTTTATGATATCGCTAAACATCCATCTGATAAACACGAAAGAGGTGATAAATTTGCTCAAGTTGAAGCAGATTTCTTAGCTCAATACGAAGGAGATGAGGAAGAGTTAGCTCGTGTAACTCCTTTTGCTCACATTTACTTCCACGATGTACAAAAAGAAGCTGTACGTCAATTAATCTTAAACGAAGGAATTCGTTTAGATGGTCGTGATCCAAAAACGATTCGTCCAATTTGGACAGAAGTTGATTATTTACCATCAACTCACGGTTCTGCAATTTTCACACGTGGGGAAACTCAAGCATTAGCTACAGTAACTTTAGGTTCTTCTAAAGATGCTAATATGGTTGATGGAGTAGTAACAAACTTCGACGAAAAATTCTTTTTACACTATAATTTCCCACCATTCTCAACAGGTGAAGCTCGTCCATTAAGAGGAACTTCTCGTCGTGAAGTTGGTCACGGAAACTTAGCACAACGTGCTTTAGCGCAAATGTTACCTGACGATTGTCCTTATACAGTTCGTATTGTTTCTGAAGTATTAGAATCTAACGGTTCTTCTTCTATGGCAACAGTTTGTGCAGGAACATTAGCAATTATGGACTCTGGTTTACAAATGAAGAAACCAGTTTCAGGTATTGCAATGGGGTTAATCACAGATACTAAATCAGGGAAATTTACAGTATTGTCTGATATCTTAGGAGATGAAGATCACTTAGGAGATATGGACTTTAAAGTAACAGGAACTGCAGACGGTATCACAGCTTGTCAAATGGATATTAAAGTACAAGGTTTATCTATGGAAATCATGGAAACAGCTTTGTTACAAGCAAAAGAAGGTCGTGAGCACATTTTAGGTAAATTATTAGAAACTTTACCAGCACCTCGTCCACAATTGAAACCAAATGCACCAAAAGTTGTTGTAATTGAAATTCCTAAAGAATTCATTGGAGCAGTAATCGGACCTGGAGGAAAAGTAATTCAAGAAATGCAAAAAGAAACTGAAACAGTTATTGCAATTACTGAGTTAGATACAACAGGACGTGTAGAAATCAATGGTGTGATTCAAGAAAACATCGATCGTGTTGTAGAAAGAATCAAACAAATTGCTTTCGTTCCAGAAGTTGGTGAAACATATCATTCAGTTGTAAAATCTATCAAACCATTTGGAGCGTTTGTAGAGATTGCAAAAGGAGTTGAAGGTTTAGTTCACATTTCTGAATTAGAGCACAGACGTCTTGAAAAAGTTGAAGATTCTGTAAACATCGGTGATAAAATTGATGTTAAATTCTTAGGTTACGATGATAAAAAGAAAATGAAATTATCTCGTAAAGCTTTATTGCCAAAACCAGAGAGAACAGAAAAACCTGCTAAACCAGCAGAGAAAAAAGAGGATAAACCTCAAGATAATAAAGAAGCTTAATTAAGTTTTGATATAATGTAAAAAGTCCGAGATTTTCTCGGATTTTTTTGTTCTATAAAACCAATCATAACCTAAAGTAGATTAATGATTTTAATTTTTACTTTCACGATTCAAATTTTGTGTTAATTAAATAAAAATAATCTTTTTTTAACAATAAAACCTCAGTAAAACTTTATTAAATACTTAAAGATTAGGAGAACTTCAGATAATCAATTATTTTAGCAAATCGTAAAATTGAAGACAAACAACTAATGAAAAAATTTTTATTATCCACGCTTTTAGTGGTTATGCTTTTTCCTTTTAAAGTGAAAGCTGACGAAGGAATGTGGTTTTTGATGTTCATCGAACGTCTGAATCACCGTGATATGCAAAAACAAGGTTTACAATTAACTTCAGAAGAAATTTATAGTATCAACAATAACTCTTTAAAAGATGCTATTGTACAATTTGGTGGTGGATGTACTGCTGAAATGGTTTCTGGACAAGGTTTAGTTTTGACAAATCACCACTGTGGTTATGGTGCTATTGCTGAATTATCTGCTCCAGAACATGATTACTTAAAAGATGGTTTTTGGGCAAAAGACAAAGCTGCTGAGTTAAAACCAAAAAGCTTGAAAGTACGTTTCTTCGTTCGCATGGATGATGTTTCTAAACGTATTTTAGGTGTTGTAAATGATAAAATGTCTGAGTTAGATCGTGAAAAAGCGATTAACCAAGAGATTGCAAAAATCGAAAAAGAAAACAGCGAAAACGGAAAATATGTTGTTTCTGTTCGTTCATTCTTCCAAGGAAATGAATATTACTATTTTGTTTACCAAGACTATGAAGATGTACGTTTAGTAGGAACACCTCCAAGTTCTATTGGAAAATATGGTGGAGATACAGATAACTGGGAATGGCCACGTCACACAGGAGATTTCTCTATGTTCCGTGTATATGGTGACAAAGATGGAAATCCTGCAGCTTATTCTACAAGCAATGTTCCGTTACAACCAAAACATCATTTACCAGTTTCTCTAAAAGGATATCAACCAAATGATTTCGCTATGATTTTAGGTTACCCAGGTCGTACAAATCGTTGGATGCCAGCGCAAGGTGTTGCTCAAAATGTAGAGTACGCTTATCCTGCTTGGGTTGAAGCTTCTAAAGTGACAATGGATCAAATGAAAAAATATATGGAGCAAAATCAAAAAGTAAATATTGATTATGCTTCTAAATATGCTGGAGTTGCGAACTATTGGAAAAATCGTGATGGAATGATCGAAGCTTTAAAACTTCACGGAACTGTTGCGAAGAAAACAAAAGAAGAAGAAAAATTCAATAAATGGGCTCAAAAAGGAGCAAACAAAGCCGAATATGGTGATGTTGTTTCGAATTTGAATAATTATTATGCGAAAACAAATTTAGATGCTCGTCATAACAATTACATCAACATTTTATTGCGTTACTCAACTTTAGCAAGTGCGCCATATTCTATTGGAAAAGCATTAGAAAACTATGCAGCAGCGAATGATGCAAAACGTGATGAAATGCGTCCGAAAATTCAGAATGCAATCAATGCATATTACGAAAAAATGTATTTACCTTTAGAAAAAGATTTATTGGCTGCTCAATTAAATCTTTATGCTTCTAAAGCGAGCGAAGCTGGTTTAGCGCCTTATGTTGCTGATTTAGCGAAGCAAAATAACAAGAACTTTACAGCTTATGTAAATGATGCTGTTGAAAGAAGTTTCTTCGCTGATCAAAAACAAGTTGAGAATTTCTTAATTTCTCCAGATGTAGAAGTCTTGAAAAAAGATCCTTTATATGTTTTGTCAAATGCGTTGGTAGAAAGAGCTTCTAAGCAAACAGATGAACAAGCAAAATTGAATGATGTTTATTCTAAAAACTTCCGTTTATTGGTAAAAGGTTTACGTGAGTCTAAAATTGGAAATATCTTATATCCAGACGCAAATTCTACGTTACGTTTAACTTACGGTTCTATTCAAAATTTACCAAAAAGTACAAATCCAAAACGTCAACCAGATGTTGCTTCTAACTATTTCACAACATTAGAAGGTACAGTTGCAAAACACATTGCAGGTGACGAAGAATTCGAAAATCCACAACGTTTATTAGATTTAGCGAAAGCAAAAGATTATGGACAATATGGAGATAAAGATGGATATTTACATGTAAACTTCTTATCAAATAACGACATTACAGGAGGTAACTCTGGTTCTCCGGTAATGAATGGTAAAGGTGAATTAATCGGTATTGCATTTGACGGAAACATTGAAGCAATGGCTGGTGATGTAATCTTTGATCCTAAATTACAACGTACGATTTCTGTAGATATTCGTTATGTTTTATGGGTTGTTGATAAATTTGCTGGAGCAAAACACATCGTTGATGAAATGACAATTGTAAAATAAGATTTGAATCATAATAATTTTTAAGGCTTCCTATTTTGGAAGCCTTTTTTTGTAGAGAGAATCTAAACGAATTACCTTTGTAAAAAATAAAAGTAAATGAAAGTTATTCCTCTTTTAGAAGGTGTTTTTCATGTTGATGCAAAAAAAGAGTTTCATTATTTAGGTGATAATATTGATGTTAAAAATCCCGCTGACGGATATAATCTTATTGTTCGTCCATTTTTGATACAAATTGGAGATGAAAATATTTTGATTGATTGTGGTTTCGGAACTGAAGTAGATTGTGAACCTATCATTCTAAAAAAATTACGCGAATATAATATTAATCCAAATCAAATTACGAAAGTATTGATTTCGCATTTACATAAAGATCATATCAACGGAATTGGAAATTGGGTAGGGGATCAGTTTGTATGTAACTTTCCTGAAGCAAAAATTTATATTCAACAACGCGAGTATGATTATGCGGTTGTTCAAACAAATAATTCTTATAACTATGATCGTTTAGAAAAGTTGAAATCATTCAAAAATATTGTATGGATGAATGATGATAGTGGAAATATAACGGATAATATCAAATTCGAAGTAACAGGAGGACACGTTCCGTTTCAACAAGTTTTTTGGATCAAAGAAAATGATGAAATTGTATTTTATGGAGCTGATAATCTACCTCAATTAAATTATCTAAAATATCATGCCGCTTTCAAGAATGATGCAGATGGTGTAAAAGCGATGGAAGATCGTGTACGTTGGGAAAAAGAAGCGAAAGAAGAACATTGGAAAATTCTTTTTTATCACGGAAAAAGAACAGATATAAAACAATTTTAGAAATTATATTATAAATAAAAAGCCTCGCATTTGCAAAGCCTTTTGTATTTGAATTATATTTCAGTTTAACTTCGAGTACCTTTGTTGATTTTAAAATTAATTGACATAAACTATGCTAAAACTCTTAAAAAGATATTAACGTTTTATGATTTGTTTTTTATGGATTTAATAAAAAGGTTTATTGAAAATACATTTATATAAAAAAATCCTCAACATGTGTTGAGGATTTCGTGTATAGTTTTTTACATTTTTTCTTCACTGTATTCACCAAGTAACGCATAATAGCCAAAGAGTGCCATTCCAATAACAATAATTGGTGTAAGGACAAATAGAATAATAATTCCGAATACTAAATCATCTTGAGAGCCTGATGATAATTTAGGAATTCCAAATTCCATGATACAAAAGTAGGCTAAAACAAGTGATAATGCGATCCAAACGATTCCTAATATTTTTTTAATTGTTTCCATTTCTAATTAGTTTTTTAGTTAACATTTCTGTCTTTATTACTGATATAAATTGCTCCGATGATAAAACAAACAGCCGCAATTCCAATAGGATACCAAAGACCCTCTAAGTAAAACTGTGGATCTCCGTTGTTTTTGGCATTTGTTACCAAATAAGTAGAAACAGCAGGTAAAAGACCTCCAAAAATTCCGTTTCCTACGTGGTAAGGCAAAGACATCGATGTATATCTAATTTTAACAGGGAACATTTCTACTAAGAACGCAGCAATTGGACCATAAACCATTGTGATAAAAATAATTTGAATCCAAATTAATCCAACTAATTTCCATTTATCACCACTATTAATATGTGTCGATTTTTTTACAATTTCACTTACTTTTCCATCTACAATTTTTGCTTGACCATTTTCTAAATGAAGCGTTGTAACTTGTTTATAAGTCGTGCCATCTGTAAATGATTTTTGAATTGTATAAATAGAATCAGATTTTTCGTCAACATTTTTGATTTCAGCTTTTTCAATTGTTTGTGCTGCAATTACTTCTTTATTTTCAAGATTTGTTGTTTGATACATTGATTCGTAAATTGGTCGATACGAGAATACAGCGACAATCATTCCGATTAACATCACCCATTTTCGACCAACTTTATCACTCAGCCATCCAAAGAACACAAAGAAAGGTGTACCAAATAATAAAGCAATTCCTAACAAAGAATCTACTTGATCAGATTCTACATTCATCACCGTTTTCATGTAACTCATCGAGTAAAACTGACCTGTATACCACACAACTCCTTGTCCCATCACAGCTCCAAAAAGTGCTAATAAAACGAATTTCATATTGTAACGATTCCCGAAAGATTCTTTCAAAGGATTTTTAGAAGTTGTTCCTTCATCTTTTGCTTTTTTGAAAGCTGGCGATTCGTCCATATTTTTACGAATCAAATATGAAACGTAAACCATTAAGATTGATAAGATAAATGGAACTCGCCATCCCCAAAGGTCAAACTGCTCTTCTGATAATAATGTTTTCGTTAATAAAATAACCAATAACGAAACAAATAAACCAACTGTTGCAGTGGTTTGTATCCAAGAAGTCCAATATCCTCTTTCTCCGTCTGGTGCGTGTTCTGCTACGTATGTTGCAGCACCTCCATATTCGCCTCCAAGTGCTAAACCTTGTAATAAACGTAAGATTAATACTAATAAAGGTGCGATAAAACCAATTGATTCGTAAGATGGAATACATCCTATTAAAAAAGTTGCTCCTCCCATTAATACTAAAGTTGCCATAAATGTATATTTACGACCAATAATATCTCCTAATCGACCAAAGAATAACGCGCCAAATGGACGTACAACAAATCCAGCAGCAAATGTTGCTAATGTTGATAAAAAGGCAGCTGTAGGATTGTCAGCAGGGAAAAATTTAGTAGAAATTACAACAGCTAAACTTCCAAAAATAAAGAAGTCATACCATTCAATTAGCGTTCCCATCGAGGAAGCACCAATCACTTTCCAGATTGTTTTTTTGTTAGCAGTTTCGCTCATAAATAATGTGTTTTTGTGTTAATTCTTGTGTGTTTTTTTATAATAATATCATTGCTTGTATTGTTATCATGTCGTCCATGTGTTTTGGTTGATCGAAAGATTTTTGATATTCTACAGAAATTTTAGCATTCTGACCATCAATGTACCAGTTTCCACCTAATTTTAATTCGTTTGCAGGTTTCACTAAACCTTTGAAATCTCTTTAAGAATACCCTACATACGGCTGAATTCTATTGCGGAATTTCCCTTCGCCTTCTTTGAGGTTTTTAGGTAGTAAATACCCAACATGTCCAGAAAATTGGTTTCCATCTCCTACAACATTACCTTGTACATAATTTTCGCCCATGTCCGAATTTTGATATTTCGCATAAGCTGTCATCGAAGATGATTTTCCAATTGGAGCATCGTAGAACGCATCAATAGCAAGATGAGTTACATTTTCTCCAATCAAATTATCATTTTCTTTTTTGACAATCGCATTGCTTTGATTAAAAAATCCTGCTCCGATATTGAATACTTTTTTAGTTCCTAAATAGGTTCCAACGCGATAAGGTAAAGCATTCGATTCTTGATCTAAGAATTGATAATCAAAATAACCTGAAACTGCATATTTACCTTCTCCAAGTATCGCTTTTCCCAAATATTTTTCTTGTCCGTTTTGTAAAACTGTCGAAGAGTTTCCGTCCAAAGTATTCGTAATAGCATCACTTAATGCTAAACGATAATTTAGTTTTCCAATTCGCCCTTTAGCAAACATTCCCAAATGATTTGAAAATTGATCAGACAAACCAAGTGTTGACCAGTCAGCTCTGTTATTATCTAAGGTCAACATATTGATAGAACCTTGACCATTTCCACGAGAAATTCCACCAAAATTGTGAACTCCAGCACCAATTGCTAAATTGTTTGTTACCTTATATTGTAAAAACATTTCATGCAAGAAAAACGATACATCTGTACTTTTTCCCATCGGAGAAAGATTATTATCATAGATTCCATTTGCACCAAAATGTGTTAAAATCATAAATCGATCATTGATTTGTGAATAAGCAAGAACGCGCGCTCGTTTGATAGAAAATCCATCATTGGCGTGTTTTCCTTCGTAATCCTGAAACCAAGTTTGTCCCCAAAGAATAAATCGGACATATTTACTTCCTTCTGGATTTAATTTAACGACCAAACCGCCGTCATATTCAGAAGCATATTGAGCCTTCAATTCCGTGGCTCCAAAAATGGATAGTAGAGCAATTGCGACAAAAATTTTTTTCATTTTTTAATAAATGGTGTTAGCTGTACATTATTTGTGATTTTGTATTGACTTAATTAATAGACTTAAGTTTATCTAAAATAATGTATTGAATAATAATAATGCTTTTTTTGATAAAGAATTTCTTTTTTATTTTATTAGTGTAAATAATACGCTAATATTTTTTTTAATTTCTTAAAAAAATGTCAAGAAAAGTTTTAAGTTGATAATCTGAGTTGGATTTATTTCAGAAAATTTATCAAAAAAAGATGCAATAATAATCTTATTATTTATTAAATCAAGAAATAATTATTGACTAATTGATAAAATATAGAAGTAATTTATTCTAAAATGTTATGATTTAGTAAAATATAATCTGAAATTATTTATTCTGATTAGAATAGTATAAGTAGAAAGCATAAAAAAGGTTTCGATTTTATTCGAAACCTTTTTTTAATTTATTGTAATTCTAAGATAATCTAATAATCCAACACAATTTTCTTTGGAAAACTGCGCGCCTTTCAATTGATTATCATTCGGATTTATCGTGAAATTATAAGCCGTTTTGAAGTAGGCTTGCTTTAAATTGGTCTGATAGAAAATGGTGTGAGCCAAATTACAATTCATAAAATAAGCTTGACTAAGATCTGCGAAAGAAAATTCTACATTTTGTAAAGAACAATTGCTAAACTTTGTCTTTTTTAGCGGTAATTCATAAAAAGATGAGTCGTTTAACGTACAATTTTCAAATGAAATGCTTAACCCAAATTTGTTCGAATTTTCGAGATTAAAACCTATCATTTTACAATTCATAAACTCAACTTGCTGAAAGCTTGTGTTTTCTAAAGTTACATTACTCAAATTACATTCGATAAATTGACATTGAATAAATTTGATATTGCTTAAATCTAATCCATTCAAATCACAATTTATAAACTCGCAATTCTCGTATTCACCAGCTATATTTTGATTTTCTGAGAAATTAATTTGTTCAAATTTTTCTTCGAAATGATAATCCATAAGCTATTTTTTTACGATCAAGTTTCTTAAGGCTAACCAGAAAATCATCACAATCATGTTAATGTAAATAGTAACTTTTAGTTGATCGATTTGCGAACAAAGATTTTTTCCTGTTACAGTAGAAATACAAGTGTCAACTCCGTCGGTTTCATATTTTATACTAACCATAGTGTTAATAATCATGTAAAAAACAATTGGAATAATAAGAATAATTATCGCTAAAATAATGTTGTAATATCGTTTTGAGATCATAATTAATCTTCGAATGTAACTTCTATTTCTTGTCCAAATTGTAAGATATAACCATTGTTGTCGTAGATCGCAAACTCGCGCATATCCCATTCAAAGGTCTCAATTTCATATACAACTTCGCAATCATCTTTTACTTGATTCCACAACTCGTCTACATTGTCTACAACAAAATAAAAAGAGCCTGTGAAATTTGCTCGTTCAAAATCTGCTCCTTCATTTGGATAAGCCAACATAATTTCTACATCGTCTTTTTGCAAGCAAGCCCAAATCCAATCTTCATTTTGATCAGCAATCTTAAATCCTAATTTTTTATAGAATTTTGTTGTTTTTTGTAAATCTTTCGTCCAAATAATTGGGCGCAAACTTTTAAAAGCCATGTTATATTATTTTGGATAAAATTACTTCAATTTTTCTTAACTCTCAATTCCATTTTAAATGATAATTATGCTATTTATTCATATTATTTTACCGAAAGTTTATTCCATAAAAAAACTCCTAACACGTAGGAGTTTCGTACTATAAATCAATTTTGATTTACGGATTATATTTTTTGTTTAATGCTTTCAAGATTGCCCAAGTTTCAGCATCTACAACTCCATCGTATTTTTCTGGACGGAAATGCATCTGAAATGCCACAATTGCATTTTTTGTTTGCGCGTCTATCATTCCATTTGTAGGAACGTTGTACCCATATTTCTTAAGATCAGTTTGCACTTGTGTGATAAAAACGGAACTTGTTGTATCCCAAGGATATTGTTGCATAAATACATACTTGTCTGTATCATCGTACCAAGCACCAACACCGTAATCTGTATATAATTTTTTCCAAGGGAAAAGTGGACCCGGATCTGGTTTTCTTCCTGGCGCAACATCAGAATGCCCAATTACATTAAAAGGAGAAATATTATAACGTTTTACAATATCTTGTGTCAATTCACCTACTTTTTTGATTTGATAATCTGGATAAGGCGTGTAATTTGGATAAGCATCCGTTCCTTTGTTTCCAAGATTAACGATTTCGATACCAATAGAAGAAAAGTTTATATTATCCAATCCTTTCCAACTACTAACACCTGCATGCCATGCACGTTTTGTTTCGTCAACTAAAAGATTAATTGTTTTGTCATCATAATCATTTACCAAATAATGTGCACTTACATCTTTCTGAGTCAATACTTTTAACGATAACTCTGTGTTGATTGCTGTGTAGTGTAACACTAAAAATCGTACACGTTCATCTTGCGAAATAGATGGATAATAATCTGTTGTCACCTTGTACTTGTCGAGTTTTGCAGCTCGAGTCATTTCCGGTTGATCTGTTTTTGAATTGATAATGACTGTGTCACGAATTACTTTTGTAATTGTTTTTGGTGGAACTGTTTTAGTTGCACAACTAGCCAAAATAAAAAAACAAGAAATTGCCGAAAATACTAATCCTTTAAAATTCATTCTTTTAGTTCTAAATAGTCTTTTGAATAGCCAAAATTAAGCCAAATAATTTAATTTTTTTTCTAAAAAGACTTGTTTTGCAATAAAAGTCAATATATATTTGCAACCGCTTTATGAGACTAATCAGTCTTATTTTTAAAAGTTAGGAGAGGTGCCAGAGCGGTAATGGAGCAGATTGCTAATCTGTCATCGGGAAACCGATGCCAGGGTTCGAGTCCCTGTCTCTCCGCATTTTTTTTGAATGACCGAATCGGGGTGTAGCGTAGCCCGGTCATCGCGCCTGCTTTGGGAGCAGGAGGTCGCAGGTTCGAATCCTGCCACCCCGACGAATTTTAGTAATAGAATTTTGGATTGGTCCAGTAGCTCAGCTGGATAGAGCAACTGCCTTCTAAGCAGTAGGTCTCAGGTTCGAATCCTGACTGGATCACAATCTAAAGAAAACCCATACTGATTATCAGTGTGGGTTTTTTGTTTATTACTGCTTCAATACAATCAAATTTTAAGCAAAATTGTAAATCACTATTTTCGGTGAGATGCTTTCTGTAAAGTTTACTTATTTTTATTCAAATAAATTGTATGAATCAGCCTACCAAAATCAACATATCAAGAGTATTTTTAGGATTGACAATATTCTTCTTTCTATGCTTTATTGTTATGTATAATATTGATGGAACTGAAATAGCAAGAAATCAAAATTTTATGTTCGATTTTATAGCTATTACAGGGTTTGGGTCTTTTATTTTATGTCCACTTTTTTCAGTAATATCCATTATTTTTAACTATAAAAATAGGATATTATATCTTGTATTACTTTTAAGTTTTATTCCTTTTTTTGGAATTTTAAAACTATTTGAAAGTGCTAATTTCGGAGGAAGTTTTTAGAACTTATACTAAATTTTCTCTCCCTTTTTCACTTAACTGCTTAAAGTTAATTGCAGGAATAGTTGGATTCAATTCAGATTTGAAATTGGTAACACTTGGCGTTTCAAAAAAATCTAATTCGTATAAACCATCTTCCACGAATTGACAATCATCAGTTAAAATATAGATTTTAGGAAAACTTGGTTTTCGTTCTATTTTTACTTTTTTGATGTTATTTTGATCCGTAAAAACTTCTCCTTTCTTTGTGTTCGCCATTGTTTCTTATTTAGAGAACAAATTTCTTAATAAAATTGAATATTTAAAAAATCAATCCGTAATATTCAAAATATTTCTACCTTCGTTACAAATAAAACCACGTGAAATATACAATTCAAGCAATACTTTTGTTTTTTGTTTTAGGATTAACAAGTTGTTTACCAACCAAAACAGTTTCCGAAACTAAAGTTGTGACTTCAGAAATTAGCGATTTGTCGGGTAAATGGAATATAAATGATGGAGGAGATTACATTATTTTTGAAGATGCAACGAAAAAAATGGTAATGAAAACGGTTTGCGGAATTATTACGGCTGATTATACCAAAATAGATCAAGCTATAATTTTTAATCATTTAAAACAAGTGAATTCTGATTGCGAAATTCCTCAAAATTTGATTCAAAATTTGCAAAAAACTGCATATTTTAAAGTAAAATCATCAAATCAAATTACTTTTTATGATGAAGCTCATCAAGAAAAGTTAACTTTGAAATTAATAAAGTAAATCGCCTAGAAAAATATATTATGCTTAGCATAATTTTTTATTAAATTTGTCTAAATTTCTAATGTTGAAGAAAATTTTAAGTTATCCGTTATCTATAATCTTTTATATTTTTTATGGATTAACGTTGTTGGTAATGCATGTTGTGCAATGGTTGTGCTACAATTTGGGAGGTTATGCTGCTCATCACAAAAGTGTAAAAGTGATGAATGGTCTTTTGGTTTTTTGGACAAGAATTTTAGGTACAACGTATACCTATAAAGGAAGAGAAAATTTGAAACAAAATGTACCATTGATTTTTGTGAGTAATCACCAAAGTATGTATGATATTTCTCCGTTGGAATATGATTTGGCTGATTATCATCCTAAGTTTATTTCGAAAATAGAATTGGGAAAAGGAATTCCCAGTGTATCGTACAATTTAACGCATGGAGGTTCTGCATTAATCGATCGTAAGAACGGAAAACAAGCAATAGAGGAAATAAAAAAATTAGCGCAATACATTCAGAAAAATAATTATTCAGCTATTATTTTTCCAGAAGGTACAAGAAGCAAAAATGGAGTACCAAAGGCTTTCAAAGAAAATGGATTGAAAGTTTTGACGAAATATGCTAAAGACGCTTATGTTGTTCCCGTTACGCTAAATAATACGTGGGAAATAGAAAAGTGGGGTAAATTCCCGATGTATTTGGGCGCGAAAGTAACGATACAATACCATAAACCCTTAAAAGTGAGTGACTATAAGTTTGATGAAATATTCGAGCTTACCGAAAAAACTGTAAAAAGTAGTATAACCGCATAAAATAATTATATGTCAATAAATAATGTTCGCCTGGAAGTAATGCAATTTCTTGAGAAAGATATTGATGCTTATATGGACAAATTCTTAGTTCCAGCCGATAAAATTTGGCAACCAACAGATTTTTTACCGAATTCTCAAACAGATTCTTTTTTTGACGAAATCAAAGAATTACAAGAGCTTTCGAAAGATTTGCCAGATGATTTCTGGATTACATTGATTGGTGATACCATTACCGAGGAAGCTTTGCCAACCTACGAATCTTGGTTGATGCAAATGGACGGTGTGGTAGATGAAGAAGGAAATTACCTAGAAAATGGTTGGGCAAAATGGATTCGCCATTGGACAGGAGAGGAAAATCGTCACGGTGATGTTTTGAATAAATTTTTGTATTTATCAGGACGTATCAATATGCGCGAGGTTGAAGTAACAACGCAACATTTGATAAATGACGGTTTCGACATTGGAACAGCACACGATCCTTACAAAAACTTTGTTTACACAAGTTTTCAAGAATTAGCAACTTATGTATCGCACAATAATGTATCAGCAATTGCAAAAAAATACGGAGCGAAAAAATTATCGCGTATGTGTAAAATTATTGCAGGAGATGAAATGCGTCACCATTTAGCTTACACAGAGTTCGTTCGTCGTATCTTCGAAGCTGATCCTTCTGAAATGATGTTAGCTGTTCAACATATGTTCAAACTTAAAATTGTAATGCCAGCGCATTTCTTAAGAGCTTCTGGTGAAGAAAGAGGAACTTTGTTTGATGCGTTTTCAGATGCAGCGCAACGCATTGGTGTGTACACAGCGTTTGATTACATCGATATTATGCGAAAATTAATTGAAGCTTGGCAATTAGATAAAATCTCTGGATTGAATGCTGAGGCTGAAAAAGCAAGAGATTATATCATGAAATTCCCAGATAGAATGGATAGAATTTCGCAACGTATTGTAATTCCTGAAGTAGGACCACAATTCAAGTGGTTAGTTCCTGCGACAGCTAAATAGAAAATCAATTTTATTAAGATGTATATCAAGATTGTTTTACTTTTTCTATTTATAATTTCATGTTCAAATATTGATAGGTTAAATTATCCATCTAATATTAATGAAATTAAAGAAGTTATATTAGAAAGACCTGATAGTAATTCAAATGGAAAATTTTCAGAAATTAAACAATTAAATGACAATCAGATAAAACAACTTTTAGTTATTTTAAATAAAGCTAAACAAATAGATTCTAAAAATTTTGATGAAGATTTTCAAATTATTTTTTCAACAGAGTCTGGAACTAAAAGAATTATGGTAAGGGGTAATAAAATTAAAAATTTTGATAGTAATAAAGTTTATCAAATACCGAATGTAGATTATTTGAATAATTTTTGAAAATCACATATAATCAAAATCATATAAAAAGAGGCAATTCAAAATCGAATTGCCTCTTTTTATTTAGTAACTTTAACCAACAAACAAATTATAAACAACTACTTATGGACGATTTTATTGCTGCCAGAAGTCAAATGGCGATGTCGCTTGCCTTTCACATTGTTTTTTCGTGTGTTGGAATGGTGATGCCGTTTATGATGGCAATCGCTCACTACAAATACCTCAAAACTAAAAACGAAATTTACAAAGGGTTAACCAAAGCTTGGAGTAAGGGAGTTGCAATTTTATTTGCTACGGGAGCAGTTTCTGGTACAATGCTTTCGTTTGAGTTAGGATTATTGTTTCCTAAATTTATGGAACACGCTGGACCAATTTTCGGAATGCCATTTTCGTTAGAAGGAACAGCTTTTTTTATTGAAGCCATTGCTTTAGGTTTTTTCCTTTATGGTTGGGACAAATTCAATAAATGGTTTCATTGGATTTGTGGTGTAATTGTAGGGATTAGTGGTTTAGCTTCAGGGATTTTGGTTGTTGCTGCAAATGCTTGGATGAATTCTCCGTCAGGTTTCGATTTTATAAATGGCGAATATTTAAACATAGATCCTGTAAAAGCTATGTTCAACGATGCGTGGTTTTCACAAGCGTTGCACATGACAATTGCAGCTTTTTGTGCGACTGGATTTGCGGTTGCGGGTTTACATGCTTATCTTATTTTGAAAGGTAAGAATGTAAATTTTCATCGCGAAGCATTCAAAATTAGTTCTGTTTTAGCGATTACAGCAGCAATGTTAGCACCTTTGAGTGGTGATATTTCGGCGAAAGATGTAGCAAAACGTCAACCGATTAAATTGGCTGCGATGGAAGCGCATTTCAAAACAGAAGAAAGTGCTTCATTTGTTTTGGGTGGAATAGTGGACGAATCAAAAGAAGAGATTAAATATGCGATAAAAGTTCCGGGTGTATTGAGTTTCTTGGTTCATTCAGATTTCAAAACACCTGTAAAAGGTCTAGAAGAATTTCCGAAAGATGAATGGCCGCCTGTGGCAGTTGTACATTATGCTTTTCAGATTATGATAACATTCGGAATGTTGATGATGGGAATAGCTGTTATTTATTTGATTGCGCAATTTTTTAAGAAAGATTGGCGAACAAAACGCTGGTTTTATAAATTGTTTATGATTGCGACACCTTTCGGATACATCGCTTTAGAAGCAGGTTGGACGGTAACAGAAGTCGGTCGTCAACCGTGGATTATTTACGGAATTATGCGAACGGTAGATTCCATCACGCCAATGCCAGGAATACAATATTCGTTTTACATTTTCACGTTTGTATTCATTACATTGTCCATTATTTTAGTGTTCTTAATGAATCGACAAATACAAATGGTTGCGAAGCTTTACGATCCAGAAGATCCAAATTATAAACCAGAAAAACATTAAGTATGATTTACGTAGTAATAGCATTTTTGTGGGTTGCCATCTGTTTATATTTAATTTTAGGTGGAGCAGATTTCGGTGCTGGAATTGTCGAATTATTCTCTGAAAAGAGTTACAAAAAACGTACGCAGAAGATTATGTACAATTCGATTGGACCTATTTGGGAGGCAAATCACATGTGGTTAATCATTGTCATTGTTATTTTATTTGTTGGTTTTCCTAAGATGTATGCAGAAATCTCAAATTATTTGCACATCCCGTTAGTAATCATGTTATTGGGAATTATTGCAAGAGGAACATCGTTTACTTTCAGAAATTATGATGCAATCAATGATAAATGGCACAATCTGTACGATGTCATTTTTACCTATTCAAGTGTTGTGACGCCTTTGTTTTTGGGAATAATTGCAGGATCTATCGTTTCAGGAAGTATTGATGATAATGCATTTTCGTTTCAAGATGCATATATATTTTCGTGGCTAAGTTGGTTTAATTTTTCAGTTGGAATTTTTACTGTTGTGATTTGTGCTTTCTTGGCTTCGGTTTATTCAATTCAAACTGTTAAAAACGAAGAAGATAAAGTGATTTTAAGAAAACGTGCGAAGCTTTATACAGCTTTAATTTTTGTTGCTGGTGCATTGGTATTTGCAGTTTCACTTTGGAAAAACATTCCATTATTTAGTTGGATAACATCAGAAATTTACGGTTATATCGCAATTGCAATTGCTTCAATTTCGATTGTATTATTACTTTCAGCCTTAAATAAAGCGAAGGATTCTTTGTTGAAAGTTTATGCAGGAATAATTGTGATGATGATTTTGTTTGCAGCATCATATTCGCATTTTCCGAATTTGGTATTATTCAAAGATGGTTCAACATTATCTTTATTGACAGATTATGGCGCAATGAGTACAATAAATATGTTAGCTTGGGCATTATTACTCGGCTCGATATTTATTTTACCATTTCTATTTTACTTAATTTATTCATTTAATCAGAAGCAAAAAATATAAATACTCGTTCCAAATTTGATTACAAACATACTTGTTTGTAATTAACCGAGCCTTTAGGAAAGGACAAGTGAATTTGGTAAATACAATAATCTGTTTAAATCTTCAGAACAAGGATGATAGAGAAGAGCCTTATTTCAATTCGAAATAAGGCTCTTTTATTTTAATTATGTTTTGCTTGCCATTCTGCAATTTCTTGCTCATTCAGCAAACAAGAGTTTAATTCTTGTGTAACTTTTTCTTTGTCCAAACCTTGACCAATAAAAACAAGTTCTATCATTCGATCTCCCCATTCTTTCGACCATTTGGCGTCAATTGTTTTTTGATTGAATTGATAAGCTGCAAACTGAATTCTTTCGTCATACGGCATCGAGCACCACCAAGCCCCCGCAGGATCAATTCGGATACTACCACCAGCTTGACTCAAGAAAATTGCTTCATCAGGACGATTTGCTAACCAAAATAAACCTTTGGAACGGTAAATCGTTGCAGGAAAATTATCATTCAAATAGGTTAAAAAACGTTCTGCATGAAACGGAATTTTTTGTCTGTAAACAAAAGAAGTCATTCCATATTTTTCTTCCAAATGATCGTGGTGTTCGTGCGTACAATGTTCGCCGCATTCGTGATCATGGTCGTGATGATGATGTTCCTCTTTTTCTTGCTCTTCTAATAATTTTACCCAAGCATCCATGTCCTGAATTTTTTCGAAATCGAATAGATTGGTATTCAAAATTTCAGTTAATTCAACGTGAGAAAAACTTGCAGGAATTATTTTAGCAGAAGGATTTAATTTAGTCACAAACGCTTCAATATTCATCAACGTTTCTTCTTCAACCAAATCCATTTTATTTAGAATAATCACATTCGAAAATTCAATTTGATCAATTAAAAGATTCACAATCGGACGATTATCTTCTCTATTTTCTGTAAAACCACGATCAAAAACATCTTCATCAGTTCCTAAGTTTTTGAAGAAATTATAAGCGTCAACTACAGTTACCAACGTATCTAAACGCGCAACTTTTGGCAAATCAATTTTACCATCTGGCGAAACAAAATCCAATGATTGCGCAATAGGACCTGGATCAGAAATACCAGAACTTTCGATAACCAAATAATCATATTTCCCTGATCGAGCCAACTTCTCGATTTCTACAATCAAATCTTCGCGCAATTCACAACAAACGCAACCATTGCTCAATTCAACCAATTTTTCATCCGTTTGAATTAAATCATTTTCGCGAGAAACCATTTGAGCATCAATATTTACCGCGCCCATATCGTTTACGATAACTGCTACTTTTAGTCCTTTTTTGTTGTGTAATATATGATTAAGAAGTGTCGTTTTTCCGCTTCCAAGAAATCCAGAAAGTACCGTTACAGGTAGTCTATTTTTCATAATTTATGCTTAAAAATATGCTACAAAGTTACGTTTTTATCACGCAAATTTTTGCGTAGAATCATCTATAAATTTTATAATGTTCTGTTAAGAATTTAATAATAAATCACTGTTAGAAAGATTTCTTTTATTTTTGTTCAAAATCAAATAAAATAATGTTTGTTTATAGTGTTATCACGCTAATAATTATTTCAATCGTACTTGAAATTTACCTGTATTTTAACTTTAAAAAATTTATTCAAAACAAGTATATTCTTTTCGGAAATATGCTTTTGTGGTTACTTGTTTTGGGTAATTTTGGATATAATCTAATCTTTTTTGATCGTAATGTTGGTCAAACACAAACGACAATGTGGGCAACAGGTTTGTTTATGTTGTTTGGTTTTCCTCGAATTATTCTGGTTCTATTTTTCTTGGTTCAAGATATTTTTAGAGGATTTGGTTGGCTATTTAATCGTGCAACAAATCATCCAACAAAAGAAGATTCTTATTTACCTTCTCGCCGAAAATTTGTAATGATTTCTGGATTAACAGTGGCTTCAATACCTTTTTTTAGTTTGATTTATGGAATGACAATTGGAAAATATAATTTCAAAGTAATCAAGAAAAAATTGGCTTATCAACGTTTACCAAAATCGTTTGACGGTTTCAAGATTTTACATATAACGGATATTCATTCGGGAAGTTTGGACAATCGTGAGAAAATAGAATATGCAGTCGATTTAATCAATCAACAAGAGTTTGATATATTGTTATTTACGGGAGATATTGTGAATAATTTTCATTGGGAAATGGACAAATGGTACGATGTTTTTTCGAAAATAAAACAAGCGCCGCACGGAAATTTTGCAGTGCTAGGAAATCATGATTATGGAGAATATTCGGATTGGAAAACGGAGGAAGAAAAGCAAGATAATTTTGAGAAAATTAAAGCGATTTTCCCTAAGATTGGAATGAAATTATTATTGAATGAAAACCGATTTATTACAAAGAATGGTGAAAAAATTGCGTTGATTGGCGTTCAGAATTGGGGAACACGATTTAAGAAATTAGGTGATATTGATGCAGCTTCGAATTATGTAAATACAGAAGATTTTAAAATTGTGATGTCTCATGATCCTTCGCATTGGAATGAGATATTGAAAAATCATCCGAAACATTTTGACTTGACTTTGTCTGGACATACGCATGGAATGCAATTAGGAATTGAAGTTCCGAAAATTGGTTTGCGTTGGAGTCCTGCGCAATATGTGTATCCGCAATGGGCAGGTTTTTATGATTTTGAAGGAAAGATTATCAATGTAAATCGCGGATTTGGTTATCATTTTTACCCAGGAAGAGTAGGTGTTTGGCCAGAAATAACATTAATAGAGTTGAAATCAGTATAAAATATTAGGAAAAAGCAACCAAAAATTTTGATTGCTTTTTTGATGTATATCAATTCTGAAAACAGATTTTTATCGGATTATTGTCATAAAAAAAGAAATAATATGAATGAAGAATTAATTCCTTTACAGGTTGTAAAAAATGAATCAACTTTTCGCTTTGAGCTGAATGTTGATGGATACATCGCTTTTATAGATTATAAACAAGAAGATGATATTATCAAATTGATTCATACCGAAGTTCCTGAAGAATTAGGAGGAAGAGGCGTTGCAGCTGCTTTGGTAGATAAAACATTGGTTTATTTGGAGGAACATAAAAATCCTTTGTTTCCGTATTGTCCTTATGTATATGCCTACATCAAAAAGCATCCGGAATGGAAACGAATTGTTCATCCTAAATTCCCAAAATATAATGAATTGTAATCGGTTAACGAATGAGATTATAATAAGAAATGCGACCTGTATAGGGTCGCATTTCTTATTATATTTTTGAAAAGCAATTTTAAGCTTTGTGATGATCATCATCGTGTGTATATGTTTGCTCAATTGCGACGTGTCCTTCCCATTTGTCTACAGCAACTGTAGATAAGGCGTTCCCAAGTACATTTGTCATCGAACGAGCCATATCACAGAAATGGTCAATAGGTAAAATCAACGCAATTCCTTCTGGTGGAATTCCAAACATCGAACAAGTTGCAACCACTACAATTAATGAAGCTCTTGGTACACCTGCAACACCTTTTGATGTAAGCATTAAGACTAATAACATCAAAATTTGTTTTTCGATTGGCATGTGAATTCCATAAACTTGTGCGATGAATAGCGATGCAAATGTCATGTACATCATCGATCCATCTAAATTGAAGGAGTATCCGAGCGGTAAAGTAAATGAAATAATTTTCTTTTGAGCTCCAAATTTTTCTAATTCTTCTACTAATTTTGGGAATACAGCTTCTGATGAAGTTGTAGAGAAAGCGATTAATAATGGTGCTTTGATGTGTCTTAATAAATCAATTACTCGTTTTCCTAAGATGAAATATCCAACTAAAATTAAAACAATCCAAAGAAGTAAAATACCAATTATAAAGGCGATTAAGTATTTAAGATAAAGTAAGAATATTCCGAATCCATATGTTGCAATAGCAGCAGCAATTGTTCCTAAAACTCCTAATGGAGCAGTCCACATCACGTATCCAACCATGATTAAGACGATATGTGAAATTTTGTCTAACGCTTTTGTAATTATTTCTCCTTCTTTTCCGTAAGCTGAAAGGGCAACACCAAAGAAAATAGAGAAAACAACGATTTGTAAGATTTCATTCGTTGCAAACGATTCGAAAACAGATTTAGGAATCATATGCGTAATGAAATGTTCTAGTGTAAGAGAAGCTTGACCTTTTAATAAATCTTGAGCAGAACTTGAATCGATTTCAATGTTCAATCCTTCTCCAGGTTTCATTACATTGATAACAATAGCACCAATCACCAAAGAAGTAAGTGAAGCTGTGATAAACCACCCCATTGCACGTCCACCAACACGTCCAACCATTTTCATATCACCCATTTTAGCAATACCAACTACTAAAGTTGAGAAAACTAAAGGCGCAATAATCATCTGAATAAGACGAATGAAAATAGTACCAAGAAGTTTTATGTTAGTCGAAAATGTTTTAATAAATTCTGGCGAGGTATTATAATGTACATATCCTCCAAGCGCAACCCCGATAAGTAGGGCAATAATAATAGCTATAAAAAGTTTATTGTTTTTCATTATGCGATTTTAAACTTTTCCAAAACTACTATTTTTTAGCAAATTATTAAGAATATAAATCGATTTATACACCAAATTAAATATAAAACCCTTTGTATGTAGTGTTTACAAAGGGTTTTCTTTATAGTGTATTGAGTACTATTCTGGTTGTTTGAACGGAATTTCTTGATTTAAAATCTCTTCGATTAATGTTGACATTGGCGCGGTAGAATTCTCGACAATCGAATAATCGATGGTTGTATTTTTATCAACCGAAAGTTTAATTAATTCTTTATTTGGAAATTTGATTGGATAAATACACAATTCAATGTCTTTAGTTAAGTTCTCTTTGTCTGCATAAAATAAATGAGCATAGAAAATTAATTGCAATTGTTTGGCTTTATCTTCTTTTTGGTAAACGGTTTCTATTTCTTCGGTTTTTACAGAAATATCTTTTGCATAACCAGTTTTGTAATCAATAATTCGGATTTGATTATTGACAGAATCTATTCGGTCAATTACACCTTTTAGCTTTACAATTTTGCCATTTGTTAGTGTAAAATCAACTTCGTGCTTGCTTTCCAAAGCTCGAATTACAAATTCATTTTCTTTTGCAGTAGTCGTATCTTTAGAAAGAACTCCATCTACAATTCGTTCTGCAATTTTATAAATCAAATAATTTGGACCTTTGTCCAAATGCCCATCTTTATATTCTTTGCTGAAATGTTCTTGTAAGGTTTTATCTTTTATTTTTTCGATATTTTTGAAATCATTTTCATGCAAAATATGCCCAATATAAGACGTGTACAAATCCTCCAAAGCGCCGTGTACAATGTTTCCTAACGTTCTTGCACTTACAATTTCTTCGGCTTCTTCGACTTCATTTACATTAAAAATGCGTTGCTCATAAAAATCTAATGGATTGCGTAAATAGGTAGAAAGTGAAGAAGGTGAAATTCCATATTCAGCCCAATTTTGAAGTTTAGCCATTGTTTCGTCAGTTTTAGGAACAATGATTTCTTTCAAAGGTTTTGTAACAAAACTTGGAGCAGCAAAAGTTTCTTTCACTTCGTGATTACTTTCAAATTTGATTTGAGCCAAAAAGCGAGATTTTTCTCCAGAACCCATTCCGTCAGCTTCTGTATCATACACAAAATAAGCATTTTTTGCACGCTGAATCAAACGATAAAAGTGATATGCATAAATCGAATCATTTTCGGTAAATGTATTCAATTTCATTTGTTTGCGAATGTCATACGGAATAAATGTATTGTTTTGTCGTCCCAAAGGCAAAATTTCGTCATTCACAGAAGTCATGATAATATTATCGAAATTCAATAAACGAGTTTCCAATAATCCCATCAATTGTAAACCTTTCAAAGGCTCTCCAATAAAGGAAATTGTCTCGGAAGAAACGATTTTATTGTACAATAAAAACAAGGTTCTGTAATCTTTGATATCATCAACACTCAACAAATTTTCGTGCAATTGATTGAAAACTTTTTTGAAAAAGAACAAATATTCTTTTGTCAACAAATCGTTCATCGAAGGATGATGCAGTAATTCGTCTGTCCAATTTTTTAGATGATGAATAAATTCAGTGATGCTTTTCGGAATATGAAAAATAGATTTAAAGATTGATTCTCTTAAGGCATTTTGAATCGAATTTTGAGAATTAAATATTCTATTTTGTAAACGAATATCACCGATTAATCTTCGACTTTCTTCTGTGCTAAAAAGAGATAATGTTTTATTTTCAAGAATTTGTAAGACATTTTTGAAATAAAACATGGTTCCTTTTCCTAACTTCTCCCGATTCATTTGCAACTCAAAAATTGATTTGAAAAATTGCGCTAACGGAACCGAACGCAACGGAATTCCCATCGAAATGTTGAGATGTGTGATATTTTCGGGCAACGAATTGAGAATTGCTGGTAAAATAGATTCATCAGCCAAAATCAACGCGGTATTTTTTATCTCATCTTCGTTGAGATTTCTAATTAAATCTGCAATATATTTTGCTTGTCCAACTTGTTTTGCAACACCAATTGTCTGTAAATTTTTTGGTCTCGAAAATTCATCAACCACCCAATTGATAGGTTTTATTTTTTCTTTGTATTTTCTTAGAAAAGAACCAGCTTCTTGATTCGGATTTTCGTAATAATATTTATCTGCATCCCAATATAAAGTGGCTAATTTTTCTTTTTCTAATCGAAAAATTAGTGCTTGTTCTGCTTTTGTCAAGGCATTAAAACCAGCAAAAACATAATGTGAAGTTCTGTTTTCGACAATCTCTTCAACCTTTTCACTTGCGATTCTAAAAACCATCCCAGCATAACCTTCTTTCGAATCCAACAGATCTTGTTGTAATTGAAAATATAATTTTGAAACAATTCCCCAAAACGTTAAGTGATTTTGAATGATTTCATTTTTCCCAATCTCAATTTTTCCATCTCCCCATTGACTAATTCGTTCTACCGAAATCAAATAGTCTAAAACTTTATGCGCAGGTTGCAAAGAAGCATCGATATCATCGAAATCTTTCAAAACAGTTGGTCCCCATTTGATAAAATCTTCGAAAGAATCAGGCTTGTCAACGATTTTTTTATAGGCTTGATACGCTTTGAACCATAGATTAATTCCAGAAATAATTTCTAAACCAGAAAGTTCGCTCATCAATTCTTCGATACTTTTCATTTGTGGAAGAATGATATTTTGCGCTTGACGCTGAAATTCTTGTTTGAAGAATAACATTGGACGTTTTCCTGGTAAAACTAAAGTGGTGTTGATAAAGTTTTTTTGATTTTGGACTAAATCTTTTACAACATTTTCTATGAATTGAGCCATTTTGAAATTTTCTTTCGTTGAATTGTTGTAAAAGTAAGGATTTTGAGAGACAATTCGTGGCGTTGAATTATTTTACTTCTTGAACTTTTTCTTGAAATAATTTTTCAAAAGTTTCAGTGATTTTATCCTCAGACATTTTTGTAGCAACAAAATATAATATGAATCCAAAAAATAACATCGGAATAGAAATTAAAGGTAAAAAATTATGAATTCCATTAGTAATAATTTGAAAAAGTGAGATTATAAAAAATAAAGTCACAATACTTATCCAAACAATGAAAAATATTGAAACAAAAGAGTTTAATTCTAAATTGTAAACAATAGTGGTTTTATTGTCGTTGGTATTGAAATGACCAATAATTTGAGGATTAAAACTATTTCGTCCGCTAATCGTTTTCATCAAATTGAAATGATCTTTATAAACTATCCCTTCAAATTCATATTTACTTTTAGAAAAACGAATTCTTTTTTCTTCTGTATTATCATTCAGTATTTTAAAAACTTCTTGATCAGAAAGATTTGTCGTTATTTGATATGTTTTATTTTTGAAAAGCATAAGTTAAATATATAAAAAAAGCGACTAAAAATATTTAGTCGCTAATATAATATTGAAAAAACAAATTCTTATTTAATCACTCCTAATTCTTTACCAACTTTTGTAAAAGCAGCAATTGTATGATCTAATTGCTCTTTTGTATGTGCAGCTGATAATTGTACACGAATACGTGCTTTGTCGCGAGGAACAACAGGGAAAAAGAATCCGATTACATAAACACCTTCATCTAATAATTTGTCTGCCATAACTTGAGATAATTTCGCATCGTACAGCATAACAGGTACAATTGCAGCATCACCTTCTGGAATATCAAAACCAGCAGCAACCATTTCTTTGCGGAAATATTCAGCATTCCACATTACTTTATCGCGTAAAGAAGTATCTTTTTCTAACATTTCTAACACTTGTAAAGCTGCACCAACAATTCCAGGAGCTAAAGAGTTAGAGAATAAATATGGACGAGATTTTTGACGTAACATTTCGATGACTTCTTTTTTACCAGAAGTAAATCCACCCATTGCACCACCTAAAGCTTTTCCTAAAGTAGATGTAATGATGTCTACACGTCCCATTACTTCGTTGTGCTCATGTGTTCCACGTCCAGTTTTTCCAATAAAACCAGTTGCGTGAGAATCATCAACCATTACCAAAGCATCGTATTTATCAGCTAAATCACAAACACCTTTTAAGTCTGCAACGATACCATCCATAGAGAAAACTCCGTCTGTTACAATAATTTTGAAACGATGATTTTTTTCTGAAGCTACAATTAATTGAGCCTCTAAATCAGCCATATTATTGTTTTTATAACGATAACGAGCAGCTTTACATAAACGAACACCATCAATAATAGAAGCGTGGTTTAATTCATCAGAAATAATCGCATCTTCTTCTGTAAACAAAGGCTCAAAAACACCACCATTTGCGTCAAAAGCAGCAGCATATAAAATCGTATCTTCCATTCCTAAGAAATTAGCGATTTTTTTCTCTAATTGTTTGTGTACATCTTGCGTACCACAAATAAAACGAACCGAAGACATTCCGTATCCGCGGTCATCTAACATTTTTTGAGAAGCTGAGATAACGTCTTTATTATCAGATAATCCTAAATAGTTGTTCGCACAAAAATTAAGTAATGTTTTACCATTTTCTAATGTAATTTCTGCACTTTGAGGAGAAGCAATGATGCGTTCTTTTTTGAATAATCCTTGTTCTTCTAAATCATTCAATTGCGTTTGTAAGTAGTTTTGAAATTTATCGCTATACATAATAAATCACTTTTTGTTTTGATATGTTTCATACAAATATAAATGTTTGCGGGCATATTTTTCGTATTTTTGTGAGATATAAAAATTTAAATTAAGTGGATTTTATTATATTATTTTTGTTCTCGGTACAATATTATTTTTTAGCTAAGTTTTTTAAGAAGAACAAAGTTAAAACAATTCTAAGTGTTATTGGAATGTATTTTTTTGGAATTGTTCTATTAGTATTTGCATTAGTGGCTCTTAAAGTAACTAGTATAATTGATATTGATATCATGAATCCTGTTGAATTGAGTAAGTCAAAATTTGTTTGGATTGGAGAAACAATTATTTTTCTATTTATTGGTGTTTTCTATTACTATCATCTTAAACGTAAATGGACAATGGAAATGTTTTCTGCAGATATCGAAAAGCGTAAAGATGAAATTCTACAAAATTTAGAAGTTAATCAAAAAATCAATCCAGTTAAATTAGATGTTTATCCACATTTTCATACGGTTAATGAAAAAAATATTCATTTGGTTCAACCTTTGGCAAATGAGATCTGGAACGAATGTTACAAAGATTTATTATCCCAAGATCAAATCAATTATATGATTGATATGATGTATAATAATGACAAAGTAAACGAAGGAATTGCAAATGGAGACGTTTGGGAAATCCTGAAAATAGATAATGTTCCGTCTGGTTATTTACATTACAAATTAGATGAAAATAATACTGTTTTCTTATCTAAAATTTACTTAAAAGAGTCTAATCAAACCAAAGGAATTGGACAATTGATGTTGAATAGAGTTGTAGATTATGCGAGAGAAAAAGGTGCAAAAGCTGTTCATTTAACAGTAAATAAACACAATGCGAAGGCAATTCGTTTTTATGAGAAAAATGGTTTCAAGAATATGGAATCAAAAACATTTGACATTGGAAATGGATATATTATGGATGATTATATTTATCAGAAATCCATTTAAAAATAAGGTTTTAATCAAAATATAAAGTCATTACGGTTTGTAGTGACTTTTTTTATGTTGTAAACAAAGTGTCTAGAACCAAGCTGACTTAATTCGTAATGTCGTGAGGTTGATTTAGTTTTTAAAGTGATGAGAAGCTGAATTCAATTCAGCTTGACATTTTCCGCTAATTTATTATTGAAAATAGATCTTAATTTATCGGAGTCATATTGAACTTGTTTCAATATCGCATCCAGAGCTTAGAACTGTTAATTCTTAATGTAAAACAAAAAGGACTTCAATTAGAAGTCCTTTTGTTATTTTTCTCTTTCGATAACGTATTTCACCATTGTTTCCAATGAATTTCGAAATTCACTTTCTGGGAATTCGTATAGTATATCTAAAGCCTCTTGGCTATATTGTTTCATCATTTTTTGCGTGTACTCAATTCCGCCGTGATCTTTTACATACTGAATAATTTCTCGTACACGTTTTTTGTCATTGTTGTAACGTTTTACCGAATTAATCAACCATTTTTTGTCTTTTTCATTCGCTGTGTTAATTGAATAAATCAACGGTAACGTCATTTTTTGTTCTTTGATGTCAATTCCGACAGGCTTTCCAATTGCATTAGAAGTGGTATAATCAAACAAATCATCTTTGATCTGAAAGGCAATTCCAACCAATTCACCAAAGCGATGCATTTTCTTCGCTACTTCTTCCGAACAACCAACAGAACGTGCTCCAGCCTCACAACAAGCTGCGATAAGCGTTGCCGTTTTCATTCGAATAATCTCGAAGTATACATCTTCTGTAATATCAAGTTTTCGCGCTTTTTCGATTTGCAATAATTCACCTTCCGAAATTTCCTGTATCGCAACCGAAACAACTTCAAGTAAATCAAAATCTTTGTTTTTAGTCGAAATAATTAAGGTCTTTGACAAAAAATAATCTCCCACCAAAATAGCTACTTTATTCTTCCAAATCGCATTAAGTGAAAAGAAACCACGACGCAATGTACTATCATCCACTACATCATCGTGTACTAAAGTTGCGGTGTGAATAAGCTCGATAAAAGAAGCTGCACGATAGGTACGTTCTTGTACTTCGCCATTTAATTTTGCAGTTAAAAATACAAACATCGGACGCATTTGTTTTCCTTTTCTGCGCACGATATAATTGGAAATACGGTCAAGAAGCGAAACATTACTCTTCATCGATTCGAAGAATTTCTGTTCAAACAATTTCATTTCCTCCGCGATCGGAGCTTTAATCAAATCTACCGTGTTACCCAAAATTTATTTTTTTAATTCGTAAAATTATTGATGCAATGTACAACCTGTTTTGCATAGAATCCTTTATAGTTAAATTCCTCTCCGCTAAAACAAATTTTGTTTTCGGTTGGCAAAACTGAAATACCTTCCAATTGTCCCAACTGTGTCGTGAAGCCCAAAGGTAAACTTATTTTTTTAACTTGAGAAGTGAAGAATAACTGATTGTTATCTTTTGGCAAATCGAACCAATTGATAAAAGTTAACGCTTCTTTTGTGTAGCCCAATAGATAAATTCCTTTGGTAGAACTATTTACATCAGCATCGATATAAGCAGCAGCTACAGCGTAATTTGTAGGAAAAGTTTCTAACTTTTTGGCTGCGTGTTTTTTAGAAGAGTCAATAGGAACAACATAATGAGACGTTGACATATTTGACCATTCTTTTGTAAAAATATGCAATTGATTTTGGTAGACAAAAAATGCTTCTGCGTCCCAATTTGTCGTCATATTTTTGAACTGAAAAGTTTCTTGTTCTGGATAATAAAATTCTATTTTTTCAGCTTTTAATTGCTGATAAGATTTTGAATAATCGATGTTTGATTTCTGGATAAAATAAATGGCTAAATCTTTTCGTTTGCCCAAATTATTTCCAAAATCAGCAAAATAAATTCGATTATCATCCGAAGACATTTCTTCCCAATCGATATTTGGAGCATTTGTGATGAAAATAGTATTGATAATTTTACCTGTTTTTGCATCAAAACGATACAATTCTGGTTTGGAATCAGAATCGTTTAAACCCCAAAAAGAAGCCACATTTTTATCTTCTTTTTCATATTCTAAAGTCGAAATTTCGTTCAAAGTAGGCGGTAAGTTGATACTTTCCATTTTATAATCATCAATAGAAATTGTATCGATGTTTTCTACTATTTGCGCGAAAGAGAATTTAGTCAGAATCAAAAATAAAAATATGGCTAAATATTTCATTTGATTTTGTTTTAATCATTTCCAGTTTTATTGGCTAATTGCCCGCAAGCTGCATCAATATCTTTTCCGCGACTACGACGTACATTTACCACAATATTGTTGGATTCTAAAGCTTTGATATAATTGTTAACTGCTTCTTCTGATGCTTGTTTGTAGATTCCGTCATCAATCGAATTATATTCGATAATATTCACTTTAGAAGGAATTTTTCGACAGAATTTTACCAATGCATCGATATCTTCTTTTTTATCATTAACACCGCCCCAAACAATATATTCGAACGTAATTCGTAAACCTGTTTGTTGGTACCAATATTGAAGACTATCCATTAAATCCGTCAACGGAAATTTAACAGAAAAAGGCATAATCACATTACGAACTTCTTCTCGAGCCGAATGTAAAGATACCGCAAGGTTAACACGTAAATCTTCGTCAGCCAGTTTTTCAATCATTTTAGGAATTCCCGAAGTAGAAACTGTAATTCGTCTTGGAGCCATTCCCAATCCTTCTGGCAACGTGATTTTTTTGATGGCAGAAATTACTTCGTTATAATTTAACAAAGGTTCTCCCATTCCCATAAATACGATATTGCTTAAAGGACGATTGAAATAACGTTTACTTTCTTCATCGATAATCACAACTTGATCGACGATTTCGGCAGCTGTTAAGTTACGCATACGTTTTAATTGCGCTGTTGCACAAAAAGTACAATCCAAGCTACAACCAACTTGCGAAGAAACGCATGCAGTTGTGCGAGAATCAGTCGGAATTAAAACAGATTCCACAACGTTACCATCATGAAGTTTAACCGCATTCTTGATGGTTCCGTCGTTAGATTTTTGTAGAAGATCAACTTCAACAGGTTGAATTTGGAAAGATTCTCCCAATTGCTCACGTAGAGCTTTTGAGATATTCGTCATGTCATCAAATTGATGCGCATTCTTTTTCCATAACCATTCGTACACTTGTTTTGCGCGGAATGATTTTTCTCCAATCTCTTTGAAATAATCTTCAATCTCAGCTTGTGAAAGCTTTCGTATATCTTTTTTTGTTGTACTCAAACTTGTCTTATAAGATTAACATTGCATCTCCGTAAGAGTAGAATTTGTATCCTTCTTTTACAGCTTCGTTGTATGCTTTCATTGTTAAATCGTGTCCAGCAAACGCAGAAATCATCATGATTAATGTCGATTTTGGTGTGTGGAAGTTTGTAATCATACAATTTGCAATAGAGAAATCGTATGGTGGGTGAATAAATTTGTTCGTCCAACCATCAAATGCATTTAAATGACCATCTGCAGAAACAGAAGATTCGATAGAACGCATAGAAGTTGTACCAATAGCACAAACTTTTTTCTTCTCGTCAATTGCACGATTTACAAGATCAGCAGATTCTTGAGGAATAATAACTTGCTCAGACTCCATTTTGTGTTTAGATAAATCTTCAACCTCTACAGCTTGAAAAGTTCCTAAACCAATGTGTAATGTTAATTCAGCAAAATCAACACCTTTAATTTCTAAACGTTTTAATAAGTGTTTAGAAAAGTGTAAACCAGCTGTTGGTGCAGCAACAGCTCCTTCGTGTTTTGCATAAATTGTTTGGTAACGCTCTGCATCTTCTGGTTCAACATCACGTAAAATATATTTTGGAAGTGGAGTTTCTCCTAATTCTTTCAATTTTGCACGGAATTCTTCGTAAGATCCATCAAATAAGAAACGTAAAGTACGTCCACGAGAAGTTGTATTGTCAACAACCTCTGCAACTAATGTATCATCATTATCGAAGAATAATTTATTTCCGATACGAATTTTACGCGCTGGATCAACCAAAACATCCCATAAACGAGTCTCAGCATCTAATTCTCTTAGCAAGAAAACTTCGATTTGAGCACCAGTTTTCTCTTTGTTACCCATCAAACGAGCAGGGAAAACTTTCGTATTGTTACGAATCATTACATCTCCTTCGTCGAAATACTCGATAAGATCTTTAAATTGTCTATGTTCAATTTCTCCGGTGTCACGGTGAACAACCATTAAGCGAGCTTCGTCTCTGTTTTCAGAAGGGCGATCTGCTAAAAGTTCTTCAGGTAAAGTAAAGTCGAAATCGGAGGTTTTCATTTTCATAATTGTACAATTTTTTGCAAATATACGATGTCAGATACCCCTTTGTCAAGTGAATTGAGGTATTTTATGAAATTGCTAACGTTTAAATGTTTATTTTTGACGAAAGACTTATAGATATTATCAAGTTTTTTAATACTTATTTGAAAAATAAAATGAAAACGAAACTACTATTACTATCAATGTTTTTTACATTTTTTAGTTGTAATAAATCTGAACAAAAAATTGAAGAATCTGCTGAAATAGAAAAGATTGATTCTGTTGCAAAAAAAGAATCACCAGAATCAGAAATTCCGAAAGAATTGATAAAAGCACCAGATTTTTCTTTGGCTGATATCAATGGAAAACGATTTGACTTATCAGATTTCAAAGGAAAATATGTCTACATGGATATTTGGGCAACATGGTGTGGACCTTGCAAAGTTCAAATTCCTTTTATGAAAGAATTGGAAAAACAATTTCATAATGCACCAATTCATTTTGTAAGTGTTTCTTTGGATAAATTAGAAGATAAGCCAATTTGGGAAAAAATGGTGAGAGAAAATCAGATGTCTGGTGTACAGTTATTTGCAGGAAGAGAAGATAACTTTGGCTTTGATTATAAGATAGAATACATTCCGACTTTTATTATTTTAGACAAAGAAGGAAATATTATGATTGATCGCGCGCCTGCACCGATGGATTATCAAACAGGAGGAATCAATCAACAATTGGTTGATATTCTCAAAATGATGAAATAAAAAAAGCTTCCATTTGGAAGCTTTTTTTTATTATTGAGCTCATTATGCTCTAACTTTTGTTTTCAAATTAATACGTTGACCAATTTTAGGTTGTTCACCTGGTTCCATACGATTTAGTTTATATAGGTTGTTTACTTTTACACCAAAACGTTGCGAAATCGTGTACATATCATCACCTTCTTGTACTTTGTATGAATAATCAGAACCTTTTGTTTTCTTTTTTCCGAAAAATACAATTTGTCCATCTTTCAATTTAGAACCCATTTGTATTTCATTGAAATTCGCAATATCCGAAGGAACTTTGTTGTATGTTTTAGAAATAGTCGCAATTGTTTCTCCCGCTTGAGCAACAATATAAGGAATATTATTCTTGTGATTTTTAATGCGAGTTGTAGGATTTTGAGGACGAGTTTCGTAAGCAATTGTTTTGTTATTTACACTAGGCTCATTTTTCTCTATACTATTATTATTTGGTTGATAAGACGCTAATGCAATTTCTTCTTTGATTGTTTTAGATTCTTTCTTCGTTTTAGATTTCGATGAATTATTTGCCATCATCATATCATCCTGATTGTTGTATAATGTATACAATTTTGTATAAACTTCTTCTGGAGAAATCTTATCAAATTGATCTAAATTATATTTCTCAATTCTCGAAATTAATTTTGAAGCATATTTTGGATCAGTTGCATAGCCAGATTTTTTCAGACCATTTGCCCAAGCGTTATAATCTGTTGGATCTAAGAAAAATAAAGCTTTGTAATAAGGTCTTAAAGCTAAAAATTTAGAATGATCTCTATAACTTTCTTCAACTGAAGAATATTTTCTAAAACATTCACCTTTCGCATCATCATCGTGATAAATACGAGGTTTATCCAACGACCATTCTTCAGGACCTTTACATTTTATTCCGAAGTGATTATTGGCTTGATCGGCTAATTTACTTTGTCCGCCGCCAGTTTCCAATAAACCTTGAGCCAACGTAATACTTGCCGGAACTTTGTAAAGTTGCATTTCTTCAACA
Source organism: Empedobacter sp. GD03865 (assembly GCF_029840775.1). Lineage (NCBI taxonomy): Bacteria > Pseudomonadati > Bacteroidota > Flavobacteriia > Flavobacteriales > Weeksellaceae > Empedobacter > Empedobacter sp. GD03865. Next base: position 1,465 of record NZ_JAOCDF010000033.1, on the reverse strand, counting down.
GCTAAAATAGCGTGTTTTCGAATGTAAGTTATGTCTCTACTTTCTTGTGCTTGCGTCGAAATCGTCAACACTAAGCTAAAAACGTATAACAATTTTTTCATTCTATAATATTTTTGTTCTTCTTCTTTAAAAGTTTGTTCATTCCTTCAATTCCTTGCAATCCGCCTGTATGAACCAAAAGAATTTTAGAATTATCACTAAAATAATGATTTTTAATTAATTGAAAAATTCCAAAAACCATTTTTCCAGTGTAAATAGGATCCAATTGAATATGGTTAATTCGCTTGAAATCATTTACAAAAGTAATTAATTCATCCGAAACTTTCCCATATCCGCCAAAATGATAATCATTAAAAATAGTAAAATTCGTTTTATTTGTCAATTTTTCGATTTCATTTTGGATAAAATTTCCCTTTAAACTCGGAAAACCTAAAATTTTTTGATGAGGTTTCGAACTTTCAATCAATCCAGCAATTGTTCCGCAAGTTCCGATTGCCGAAGCAATAAAATCATATTCGAAACAATCATCGTACAGAATTTCTTCGCAACCTTTTATAGCAAAATCATTTGTGCCTCCTTCTGGAATAACGTAAGTGTTTGGATATTTAGTGTTTAAATGATTAATAAATTCTACTTCATCTTTTTTTCGATAATCTTCTCTGGAAATAAAATGCAATTGCATTCCACATTTTTGAGCAAAACGTAACGTAGGATTTTCATCGATTTTATCACTTAATTCTTCTCCACGAATTATACCGATAGTTTCGAAATGATGAAGTTGACCAGCTGCCGCCGTTGCTGCAATATGATTGGAAAAAGCGCCACCAAATGTTATCAATTTCTTGAAACCGAGTTTTTCAGCTTCAATAAAATTATATTTCAGTTTTCGGTATTTGTTTCCAGAGATTTCTGGATGAATCAAATCTTCTCTTAATATAGAAAGTTGAATATTTTGAGAAGTTAAATGTTTGATGTCAATGTTTTGAATTTGAGCTTTAAAATCGTTCCAAATCATTTAGATATATTTTAGAAAATTATAAAATTTTCGTTTTTTTAAATAATTCAAATTGTGTTCGTTTGCATAAGCTTCACGCTCAAAACTAATATTGCGATATGCTTTGTGTTGATCGCGATATTGAATCAATCGAATGGCATATTCAATAAAATAAAAAGGATAGAAAAAAACGACCAAAAGTTCGAGTTGTTGAATGATATGAATGGTTTCGTGATTGATTAAAACTTCATCATTTTTCAGTTTTTTATCTCTCAAAAAAATGAAAGGAAAAATGGTAATTCCAATAAAATTCTTTCGGAATAAATGACGCAAAACAACTACAAACATGATTTAGGTAATTCGATTTTATTGCAAAATTAATCAATCTGAAAAGATATTGATTTAAAAAGCGTTAAAAAGCGTAAATTTAGAAGAAGTTTCGCAAATAATTATCATACCAAAATTAATGAT